>NZ_JBHYXZ010000026.1:0-6634 GCF_042752395.1 Actinosynnema sp. NPDC059335
ACAACTTTGGGTGGCGTGTTTTTGTGTTTTCTCGCCTCGCGGGGCTTTTGTGGGGGGGGGGGGGGGGCCCTCTCCCCCCGGGCCCCCGGGGCGTCCCCCCCCCCCGCCGGGCCCCACCACCCGGGAGCATGTCGGCGACCACCGGGGTGTCGATGCCGCCGGGGCACGGGGCGTTGATGCGGTCGACCCGGTCACACTCGGCCGATCAAGACCGATAACCCCTGCGGAGGCGTCCGCCGTGAGGGCGGGCGCCCGGTCCAGGGGGAAGCGCATGCACTCGTCCTCGAGAAGAGGAACCCGATCAACGACGCTGATCGCGCTCGTGGTGGCGGTCGTCGTGGCGGCGCCGGGGGTGGCGCACGCGGCGCCGCCGGCGAACGACGACTTCGACCAGGCCGTCGCGATCACCGCCCTGCCGTTCGCCGCGGACCTCGCCCTCGACGAGGCCACCTCCGCCGCCGACGACCCGGTGTGCTCCACGTCCGACGAGGGCTCGGTGTGGTTCGACTACACCGCGACCTCCGACGCGGTGCTGGAGATCGACCTCGCCGAGAGCGGCTACGGGCACGTCGCGGTCTTCACCGGCACGCGGGGCGCGCTGGCGCGGGTGCCGGGCACCACCTGCGCGAGCAGCTACAGCGATCCGATCCGCGTCCAGGCCGCGGAGGGCACGACCTACCACGTCATGGTGGTCGTGGACCTGTGGCGCGACCCGCTCCGGCTCACCGTCGACGCGGTGGCGCCGCCCGCCAACGACGATTTCGCCGACGCCACCCCGATCTCGACCGTGCCCGCCACCGCCGAGACCCGGCTCGGCGCGGCCACCGTGGAGCCGGGTGAGCCCCGACCCGGTTGCGAGACGAACCCGGCGACGACGGCGTGGTTCAGGTTCACCGCGCCGCGCACCGAGTCGATCACCATCGACCGCACCAGTTACGACGACGGCACCGCGTTCGCGGTCTACACCGGGGACTCCCTCGGCGCGTTGACCGAGGTGCTGTGCGAGCGCTACGACCGCCGGGCCCTGGCGGTCACGGCCGGGTCGACCTACCACATCCAGGTGAGCAACGCGTTCGCCAGGCCGGGCCCCACCACGCTGGCCCTGGCCGTGGCGCCGCCGCTGAACACCTACTTCGGCCAGTCCAGCGCCGACCCGTCGGTGCTGGACACCGTCACCTTCACCGACCAGAGCTACGACGGTGCGGGTGAGCCGATCACCCGCACCGAGTGGGACTTCGGCGACGGGACCACGGCCGCCGGCCGCCAGGTGGAGCACCGGTTCGCCGCCGACGGGGACTACGTCGTCCGGATGACCGTCACCTCCCGGGACGGCCGCACGGCCGCCATGGCCCGGACCGTCCCGGTGCGCACGCACGACGTGCGGATCGCCTCGTTCACCGCGCCCACCAGGGGCCGGACGGGGCAGACGAAGTCGATCGAGGTCACGGTCGGCAACACGAGGGCGCCCGAGCAGGCCACCGTCACGCTCTACCGCGGCGGCCCCGGCGGCTTCACCGAGGTGGCCCGCGCCACCCAGTACGTGCCCGCGCGCCCCGACCGCACGGTGGCGTTCCCGTTCAACTACACGTTCACGCCCGACGACGCCGCGGTCGGGAGGGTCACCTTCCGGGCCGTGGTGACGCTGCCCAGCGGCGTCCGCGACGCGCGGACGATCGACAACGAGGCCGTCGCGCCGGCGACGACCGTGCTGCCCGGCGCCGGCGAGTCCGTCCGATGAGCCACGACACCGAGGGGGAACAGGACATGCGACGCAACCCGGGACGCGGGCGGTCGGTCGCGGTGGTCGTCGCCGCGATCGCGCTGGCCGCGCTGCTGCCGGGCGTGGCGCACGCCGCGCCGCCGGCGAACGACGACTTCGACCAGGCCGTGGCGATCACCGCGCTGCCGTTCGCGGACGAGGTGAACCTCGGGGAGGCGACCGGGGCGCCGGACGACCCGAACCCCTGCTACCACCTGGAGACCGCGACCGTCTGGTACTCGTTCACCCCGACCGAGGACGTCACGCTGGCCGTCGACTTCGGCGACTCCTGGGTGGAGAGCGCGATCTTCACCGGCTCGCGCGGGGCGTTGCGGCTGGAGCCCGGCACGTGCGAGTCGGGCGGCGGCACCCGGACCAGGCTGGACGCCCGCGCCGGCGTCACCTACCACCTGCTGGTGCGGTCCGTGTCGTGGATGGGCGTCGTCTGGGTGACGGCGGAGGCGATGCCCCCGACCCCCAACGACCACTTCGCGGATCGCAAGGCCATCGACGCCCTGCCGGTCTTCGACCGGTTCCCGCTGGCGACGGCCACGGTCGAGGCGGGGGAGCCGGTCGGCAGTTGCGACCACAACCCCGGTTCGCCGTCGGTCTGGTACACCTACACCCCCGCGGTGACGGAGACGATCGTGCTCGACGCCGACTCGTGGGCCTACCGGCACCTCACCGTGGCCGCGGTCTACACGGGCACCTCCCTGGCCGACCTGACCGAGGTGGCCTGCGCCTCCTCCTACCGGACGCTGTTCCGCGCCGAAGCGGGCCGCACGCTCCAGATCCAGGTCAACGCGGCGGACGCGGGGGCCGACGACGTGTCCTTCGGCCTGAGCCGGGCGAGGGACCTGGAGCCCGGCCTGACCGTCTCGCCGGCGCCGGCGTCGATCCACGAGGACGTCTACTTCGGCAACCGCTCGCACGACCCGGAAGGTGGCGGGACGAGCATCGTGGAACTGGACTTCGGCGACGGCACGGTGCTGGTGAGGCCGACCGCGGGCTACGCCTACCACCGCTACGCCGCCGATGGCGACTACACCGCCCGGCTGACGGTCGAAGGGTGGGGCGGGCGCACCGCCACGACCAAGTCGACCGTCACCGTGCGCACGCACGACGTGGCCGTCACCGGCTTCGCCGCGCCCACCTCGGCCAGGGTCGGGGCGACCAGGACGCTGGAGGTGGAGGTGGCCAACACCCGGTACGACGAAACCGTCGCGGTCACCCTCTACCGGGGCGGCTCGGCGGGCTACCAGGCGATCGGCACGGTGACCAAGTCGGTGCCCGCGCGCCCGGGCCGGGTGGTGAGGTTCGCGTTCGACTACACCTTCACCGCCGCGGACCTGGCCGAGGGCAACGTGGTCTTCAAGGCGGTCGCCGAGCCGACGGGCGTGCGCGACGCCGCGCCCACCGACAACACGGTGATCGCACCGGCCACCGTCGTGCTGCCGAAGAAGGGGTGACGGCCCCGCCGCCGTCCAGCCGGCCGAGCAGGTCACGTCCAGCCGTGCGGCACGACCGCGCGCACCGGGCACGGCCGGCTGGAGGCGGCTCCGCCGAAGACGAGCCGGTCGTGCCGCACGACCGCGCTCCGCACCGCGGTCACCGGCGTCGCCACGCTTCCAGGAGTTCCGCCCGGAGTTCGAGCATGTTCAGGGCCAGGGCCGGCTGGATCAGGTGTGGATCATTTCGCGGCGACGTGGTCATCTCGTCGCACCCGCGCCGTGCCCACGGCAGACCATCACGAGGTCTGCCCGCTTCCGCCGGCCGGACGCCCGGCAGGACCTCGGCCCACGCCCGATAGCGGGAGGTCGCGGCGGCCGACCGCGTCTTGCCCTGACCCCCGGCGCCGTGCACGAGCAGCACCGACACCGTTCCCCGAACGGGAGTTCTGGTGGCGGTGTCGGCACGACTTCACCCTCAGCCCAACGCGCTGCGTCCGCGGTACTCGCACTGGCGTCGCAGTGATTGCACGGGGGAGTGTTCGACCGAGCCTACGACGATGGAATCGGATTGTTCCTCAAGTGGGGGTTGTGTCGGTAGGAATGCGCCAGGTACTGGCTCCATGCGTGCGGATCGAACTGCTTCGGCTCCGTCTCGTCGAGACGGGCCTTGAGTTCGGGAAGGGTGAGGACGTCGATTCCCGGTGCAACCGAGTCGAGTTCGTCGAGTTCGTCGGGGGTGAGCAGTATCGGCATGGATGTGCACACCACGCCCTGAACTCCGGCCAAGCTGTGCGGTGCGACCAGGCGGTTGGCGAAGGTCGAGATTTTCTCGATGTCGGCATGGAGCTTCTTCGCTGCCTTGATGGTGTCGGCGGCACGGTTGCGGCGGGTGGAATAGTCGAGGTTGTCGTACCTTTCGGTCATCTGCCAGCTCTTGCAGCTGACGATCAGCAGGTTGCCGTGGTGTGCGCCGGCGGCGTCGAGATCGCTGAACACTCTGCCGTTCAGCTTGAGCGGGCGTGACACCGCAGCGGCCAGCGGCGGACCAGGCCTCCAGCGCGTGCCGTCGATCGCACGCTGAACGGCCTCCTCCCACATCTTCGCCCGCAGGTTGGGCGCGACCCCGCCGCCCGCGGTGCACGCGGCGATCGTGGATTCGAGACGTAGCCAGGTGGTCAGCAGGTCGATGCTGAAGAAATCGTGTCCTACTCGAATCGCTGGCCCGTAATAGCGACCCGATCGTCCTCCGGATATTTCGGTGACCACCGTCACGACATCGGTCTTGCTCGCCCGTGCGGCGCCGGGGAACACGGCGTCACCCCAATCGTTCGCCTCCTTGTGCAACCCGTCTGCATATGCTTCCCACTCCTCTCGTGGTCGGTTGATCAAACCGGTCTGGTGCAACCTTTCCCACAAGGTCGGACGTTCGCCGATGTCCACGAACGCGAGACGCATCACCGCCGCCAGTACCCGTGCCCGCCGGCCCAGTTCATGGGGTAGGTCGGCCCAGGGCAGTCGCATGACGCTCTCATTGAGGACGACCATTACGGGTGCGAACTGCAAGACGTCGGCGAGTTCGCTCGTGCGGAACGTCTCCCGAGTGAAGGGGAGTTCCAGTGCCGACAAAGCTACAAGGGTTCGGTTCAGGTCGATTGCCGCAGGGTTCAGCGGCTCAAGGTAACTCGCGCCCATGCGCGTCAGGAGTCCCTGGTCGCTTGCCCTCAACTGCCTGTCGTACCGGTGGAACGCTGCGGTGAGTCCTTCATCGAGCACGAGTTCGTACCGCTGCTCACCGTCGGGGTGTAGCGCGGCGCCCGCGCTCACGCACCCTGCTGCGATGTGCAGGTCCTCGTACAGCGCTGAAGTGGTGACGAATCTGATTGTGCGTTTGACTTGTGGCTCGCCCAACAGTCCTGCGGAGTTGCCGCTGTCAAGACGGCGAGTGCTTCGCGCACTCATGCGCTCGGCACAGCCGCGATACCTTGAGTAGTTCCCGCCGCCGCTGCCGAAGATCACCGGTGAGATGTACCTGAGGAGCAGTAGCCACCAGTGACTCGGGAAAGCTTGCGCCTGCTTCAGCAGGTCTGCCTTCACGCGTGCCGACTGGCGGGCCAAGTAGTTTGCGGCGTCAGCGCCCGACAATGGTTCGGATATCGCGTCGAGTTGCCGCCGCGATTGCGAATAGAGGTCTCGTCCTACCTGCTCGTAGATTTCCCTGGACATCGTTCGCATCATGGGTAAGATTTGAGCGCGGCTCATCAGGAACGGATCGGGCATGCCGGCATCTTGTCATGATCGCCCAGGTGCCGCGTGATGCGTCCTTGCTCGGGTAGCGGGTCCGGGTGTGGACGGGGTGCACAGCTTCCGAGCAGGTCGAGGGGGTTTCACCGTGCCGCTTGCGCCGGCGTGTGCGGTAATGGATCCGGTCGGGTCGGAGAGCTTCGCCATGAAGTCGGATCGGTGAGGCTTCCGGACCTGTGGGGTGCCTGTCGCGCCTCGGAAGTCCGGCCTCGAAGGGCCCGGTCACGGCACCCGGGCCTCGGTCCACGCGCGGTCGAGGAGGTCGTTCACGGTTTCCTCGGGGGTCTGGGCGGAGGTGTCGAGCCAGAGGCCGAGGCGTGGGGTGTCGTGGCGCAGGCCGCGGTCGAGCAGGCCGACGGTCCACTCGTCGTAGGCGTTCTTCGCCCGAGCCGCCTCCCGGGCGAGGACGGCTTCGGCGTCCGGGGCGAGCACCACGACCAGCAGCGGCCGATGCCGGATCATCCGCACCACGTCGGCGAGGTGTTCGCCCAGGATGACGTCCTGCGCGACGACGGTGAACCCCTCCCGTGAGTACTCGTCGGCCGCGGTCGCCATCAGCCGGTAACGCAGGCGCAGCTGCCGCACCGCGTCCTCGGACGGCTCGGGAGTCATGTCCGCCCTGCCGTTGACCACCATCCGCCGGAACAGGTCACCGCGCAGGTGCACCGAACGCGGCAGCCGTTCGGCCACCATCTGCGCGACGGTCGACTTCCCGGCCGCCTGGATCCCGGTGATCAGCACGACCGCCTGCTCCCGCACTTCCCGCATTCGATCATGCTACGGGAACCGGCGCAGACCCCGGAGGAACGCCGCGAACGCCGCCGCGCCGGAGCGTCCTCACCGCCGACGGAGTCTCGCGGGACGCGCATTGGAGCCTGCTGTCACCCACGCCGACCGCGCCTCGCCGAGGCAACGCGACCATCGGTAGCGCCCAGAGGTGCGGCTTCGGGCGGGCACCGGGGGCACGGCCGGTGTCCGCAACGCAGTTCGCCGATGATGCCATCGCTCCGCGCCATCGGCAGGGGGGGGGGGGGCCGCGCGCGCGGCGCGGGGCGCGCGCGCCCGCCCCGGGGGGGCGCGCCGCGAGCGCCGCCCCCCCCCCGACGCGCCCACCGAGCGCGCC
>NZ_JBHYXZ010000026.1:6644-24252 GCF_042752395.1 Actinosynnema sp. NPDC059335
ATCTCCCCCGCCGGGCCACTGCCTGCGCCTCAGCGCGGACCGCCCTACCGCCCGCGCGCCGCGCCCACGGCCCCGGCGCGCCCGCCCCCCCCCCGGCCGCCCGGGGGGCCGGCGCCCCGGACCTAGTAGGTCGCGGGCCGGAAGCCGGCCCACCCGTGGCCGACCTCCTTGGCCGCGCCGAACGTGCCGTCGCCCGCGCCCCGCCAGAAGAAGAGGGCGTCGTCGCTCGCGCGCACCGCGACCAGGTCGGCGTGGGCGTCACCGTCCACGTCCAGCACGTTGAACGGGTCGAAGGCCGCCCACCCCGAGCCGACCTTCCGGCCGGCGGCGAACGTCCCGTTCCCGTTGCCCTCCCAGAACCACAGCTCGCCGTCGCCGTTGGTGGCCCACAGGTCGCCGTCCCCGTCGCCGTCCGCGTCACCGCCACCGAACTCCGGGAACGCCGCCCAGCCCTCGCCGACGAACACCCGCTGGGCGAACCCGCCCGCGCCCCGGCCCGGGTACCAGTACAGCCGCCCACCGTCCCGGCCGACGACGTCGGCGCGGTTGTCGCCGTTGACGTCCACCACCGCGAACCACTCCAACGTGTTCCAGCCCGCCCCGTCGTTGGCGAGCTTGCTGAACGTGCCGTGGCCCGAGTTGTGCCAGTAGTGCAGCGCGCCCGCCGTGTCGGTCGCCAGGATGTCGGCGAAGCCGTCGGCGTTGGTGTCGCCGACCCCGATCCGGTGGTACGCGGCCGACCACCCCGGCCCGATCTCGCTCGACCCGCCGAACGTGCCGTCCGACCGGCCCGGGTACAGGCGCAGCACGTTGTCGGGATCGACGGCCAGCAGGTCGTCGTAGCGGTCGCCGTTGACGCTCTCGGCGGCGATGGTGCGGGCCGCCGTCCACCACGTGGTCTGCTTGCGCGCCCCCGCCCAGCTGAAGCTGAAGTGGATGTGGTCGGTGTGCGGGTTGTCCCCGTTGTACGCCTGCCACCCGGCGGACGGCTCGTACGCCTTCCAGATCCGACGGTTCCAGATGACGTACATCAGGCCGAAGCGGCGGGCGAGCGCGTGGGTGTTGCCGTACCGGTCGGTGGCCAGCAGCCAGTTCAGCAGGTCGTTGGCCTGCGCTACCTGCGCCGGGTCGCCCGCGTTGAACGCGTAGTCGAGCGCACGGCCTTCCTTGTGCTCGCTGGCGCCGCCGACGTCGCAGGCGCGGACGATGCCCATGTCGCCGCGCCCGTACTCGGCCTTGACCAGGTCGCGGAACCCGACGACGCCCGGCTTGGCGACCGGGTCGCACGTGGTCTGCCCCACGTACGAGGCGTAGCGGTCGATCGCCGATCCGAAGACCGGGGTCGGCGGCGCGGCCGACGCGGGGGCCGCGAGCCCGACCGCCGTCAGGACGGCGGTCGCGAGCACAGTCAACGATCTCTTCACCTGGTACTCCTCGTGGTGCGGATCAGGGGTGACTACCGCGGGGCGGACAGCACGGTCGGCGTGCCGAACGCCGTCAGGCCCGGCACGCCGCGCCGGTCGTAGACCACGACGGTGCCGTTCGGCGTGCGGTAGGTGATGGTCCACAGTGGAGTGCTGCCGTTGGCCACCGCGGTCGTGGTCGGGTCGGTGGCCGACGGCAGGTCCGGGGTGTTGACCGGGGACCAGTCGCCGAACACGCCGGAGCCCGGGCTCGTCTCGAAGCTCGCGTGCACGATGCCGTCCGCCGCGCGGGCGACGACGGCGGTGCGGCCCAGCTGGGGGTCGAGGATCCCCGACGGCGCGCCGGCCGCGACGAACGCGCCGACGGTGTCCCACGCGGCCGGGAACACGCCGGTCGCGTCCTGGATCTTCGTGGTGACCGTGCCGTCCTCGGCCGTGGCGAACACGCGCAGCCGGTAGCCGGGGTAGACGACCACCGACGGCGTGCCCCGCCCCGCACCGCCCAGGCTCGTCCACGCCGACACCGTGCCGTCGGTGCGGTACAGCAGGGTGCCGACGCTGCCGTCGGCCACCCGGCCGAACACCTGGACGCCGTCGCGCACCGGGACCGCGGCGGGCGTGCCGGTGAGGTCGACGTCGCCGAGGTTGCGCCACGGCGACCCGTCGTGCAGCCACAGCTTCCCGTCGGTGTCGGCGGCGAACAGGCCGGTGGCGCCACCGGCGAGGGTGACCGCGGCGGGTGCGGCGGCCATCGAGCCGCCGAGCCCGGTCCAGCCGGTCCAGGTGGCGGCGCGGGGCGCGGTCTGGGCGGCCGACCACACGTTCCCGCCGTCGATGTGCTGGGCGAACACGGCCAGCGAGCCGTCGGGCTCGACGCCGAGCGCGGGCCGCCCGGTGAACGCCTCGTTGCCGGAGATCACCGTGTACTGGACGGTGGCGAAGTTGTCCAGGTTCTCCTGGTGGCCGATGACGACCCGGCCGATGTTGTCCACGTACGCGTATTCGAGCGCGCCGACGAGCTGACCGCCGGTGGCGGGCGCCTGCACGACCGTGACCGGGGTGTCGGGCAGCACGGGCACGACGGGCTGCGGTTCGGCGAACCAGCCCTCCAGGTCGACGAAGGCGGTGACGGGGCCGGCGCTGAGGTTGCGCACGCGGATCTTGCCGTCCGTGCCGGGCCTGATGACCGTGGACGAGCGGTGCGAGGAGTTCGCCGCGAACTGGGTTTGCGTCGCGGACGGTTCGGTCGTGCCGGTGGGCCACGCGCGCAGCGTGCCCGCCGCCGTGCCGCCGAGGGCCTCCAGGCTCAGCGCCGCGCCCGCGATGCCGCGGGTGGGCAGGCCGTGGGCGCCGCCCACGGCGATGTCGACGACCGAGCTGGCCGGGATCTGGCCCGCGAACAGTCGTGCGGTGAGCGGTCGCAGGCCCGCGCCCGCGGTGGCCGTCTTCGTCGCGTAGCCCATCAGGTCGATCACCAGGTGCGCGGCGGCGGCGCCCTTGTTGGTGATGGTGACCTTGCCGTCCGCGCCGAGGGTGATGGCGGCGCCGGCGGCGTTGTTGATGCCGTCCTCGTAGTCCATCAGGGGTTGGACGCCGGTCGTGCCGGACGCGCTCGCCTGGAAGTAGCCGCGTGCGGCCGGCGGGCCCAGGGTGATCTGCGCGAACACGGCCGCCGCGCCGACCGGGACCCCGGCCGTGGCGAGGGTGAGGGTCCGGCTGGCGCCGGGCTGGATGGCGCCGAGCGTCGTGCCGAGCCCGATGTTGGTGTTGACCACGCGGCTCGGCGTGACCGGGACGAAGCCGCCGTTCGTCGCGCCGGTGCTGGTGGTGAAGTAGCCGTGCGCCTCCACCAGCAGGTGCGCCGTGCCGGCGTAGTTGAACACCGAGATCCGGCCGTTGGCCCCCGGGCGCACGATCGCGCCGTTGGACAGCGTCTGCGCGGCCATCACGTTGACCATCGACACGCTCGGCCGCGCCGTGCCGTCCGGCCACGCGGTCAGGTAGGTGTTGGCCGTCGGCGAGATGGCCACGATCCTCAGGTACAGGGCGCTGACGCCGGTCGCGGGGATGCCGCCGACCCCCAGCACGGGGAACGTGGTGACGCTGCGCGCGCCGCGCGTGCCGCTGACACCGCCGACACCGCTGCGGGTGTCCAGCACGGACCTCGCGGTGGTGAACGGCACGTAGTCACCGCCCCGGCCCGCCGCGTCGGCGTGGGCGGCGGGCGCTCCCGGCACGACGACCAGCGCCAACACCACGAGCGCGGCGGCGAGCACCGCCACCGGCCCTCGTCTCTCCACTGCGGACATCCGTCCCCCTCTGCTGCCGGCGCCGCCGCTCCCGGGCGTCACCACGACGAACTCCTCGGACACCCGATGAGGCACTTCGAGTCCGACACCCCGACACCGACGTCGATCGGGCTGTCGCCGGGCTGCTTGACCGGCGAGCCGATGGACACCCCCGCCTCGTAGGCGAACTCGCGCATGTCGGGCAGGGTGTGGGACGTGCCGACCACGGGCATGATCCAGTAGCGCTGCGCGGTCGCGGTCCACCCGGCCGACGGGCCGACCGCGAACCCGTTGATCTCCTCCTTGGTCGGCTGGGCCTTGTTCAGCCAGCCGCCGCGCAGGCCGATCCCCGCGCCGGGGGTCGAGACACCCGCGCCCATGCCCCACGACACCTGGCCGTGGCTGGTGACGGTGATGCTGATCGACCGGCTGAACGCCACCGGCAGCGGACCGATCGCCTTGGCCACCGAGGCGTCGAGGGTGAGGTAGTCCGGCGCGCTGTCGCCGCCGACCAGGCTCAACGGCCCGCTGCCCATCGTCATCCGCCACGCGCAGTTGAACGCGCTCTCGCACGGCAGCGACTGGAACACCGGGATCTCGGCGACCTCCCGGGCCGCCGCCACCGCGCCGACCGCCGGGGCGGCCGAGGCGTCGACGACGGCCTTCACCAGCTCCCTCGACACCCGCGCCACGCCCGCCGCGTCGCCGCGGAACACGCCCACCACCGCGGCCGGCACGTGGGAGGCGGCCGACACCAGCGGCTTCACCGCGGACATCACGGGTTTCAGCGCGGCGGCGACGATCTTCACCGGCACCTGCTTCGCGGTCCACTCGATGACCGCGCGCGCCTTGCGGGTCACCTCGCGGCGGGCCTTCTCCACCGCCGCCTTGCGCGCCTTCTCCACCCGCCGCGCGGTCTCCTCGGCCCACTCGCGGGCGCGTTCGGCCTTCTCCCCGGCGTCACGGATCATCCGCCTGCCGCGATCCTCGGCGCGTTTGAGCAGCCGCCCGACGCCCCGGCGTGCCCGGTCGAGCCCGTCCTTGGCCCTGGACCACTGCCTGCGGCCCCACGAGCGCGCCTTGTCCCACTGCCGGGAGACCCACTTGCGGGCGCTGTCGTAGGTGCGCTTGCCCCAGTTCCGGACCTTCGCCACGAGCTTCCGGCCCTTGTCCACCAGGCCGGTGACCTGCTTGACGGCGCTCTTGAACAGGCGCTTGCCGAAGTCCTCCAACCGCCGCAGCCCCGAACCGGGCGAGCGGACGAACGAGACCGCCTTCTGCGCGGTGGAGGAGACGAAGTCGCCGACCTTCTTGCAGACGCCGCAGGAGAACTTGGGCCAGTTCCCGTCGGGGTCCTCGTTGCCCAACGGGTCGGCCGCGCCGTAGGTGTACCGGTTGGCCAGCACCGAGTCGCCCTCGGTGTAGTCGACGCGGTCGCGGGACAGGAACGTGCCGCTGTCGGGCGAGTACCAGCGCGCGCCCATGTCGACGTCGCCGGTGTCGGGGTCGGTCCAGTCGCCCTGGAAGCCCAGGTTCCCGGTGTCCCCGGTGGTGGCCAGCACCTTGCCGAACGGGTCGTAGGTGGTGGTGTCGGTCAACCGGGGCAGGGCCAGGTCGGCGGCGAGGAACGCGCCGACCACGTCGCCGTGCTCGTCGCCGAGCGCGATCCGGTCGCCGACGGCCAGCAGGTCGTCCGCGGGACCGCGGGCGTAGCGCTCGACACCGTCGGACACCGGTTCGTCGGACAGCCCGGCGTAGGCGAACCGGCCGTTGCCCCGCTGGACCAGCCGGTCCAGGGCGTCGTAGGCGTAGGTGCGCCCGCCGGCGCGGACGAGCTGGTCGAACGCGTCGAACTCGTAGGTGACCTCGCCACGCGAGGCGAGGGTGCCCCGCGCGGTGTAGGTGTAGGCGCGCTCGCCGTCGTGGAGCAGGCGGTTGCGCGCGTCGAAGGTGGCCGTCCGGCCGCCCGCCCGGACGCGGTTGCCCGAGGCGTCCCAGGCGTAGTCGACGGTGCCCGCCCCGCTGGTCCACGAGACGAGGCGGCCCGCGAGGTCGTACCGGTAGGACTGCTCGCCCGCGGCGGTGGTCTTGCCGATCAGGCGGTCGTTGTCGTCGTAGCGGTAGGTGACGGACGAGACGGTCGCGCCCCCCGTGTTGCGCAACACGTCGGAGGTGGTGCGGCCCAGTTCGTCGAACCCGTGGGCGCGCACCCGGCCCGCGCCGTAGTCCACGGTGGACAGCCGGCCCGCGACGTCGTAGCCGTAGCGCTGGGTGGTGCCGGTCAGGCCGTCGGTGACGGTGGCCAGGCGGCCGCCCGAGTAGCCGAACGTCGAGGTGCCCGCCGCGTCGGTGCGGGCGGTCGGCCGGCCGTCGGCGTCGTAGGCGAAGTCGGCGCTGCCGGACGGGCCGCGCGCGCTGAGCAGGTTGCCGCGGTCGTCGTAGGTGTAGGTGTTGTCGCCGTCCGGGCCGCCCGCCGCCACCGGCCGGTCCAGCGGGTCGTAAGCGCGGGTCCGGGTCGGTGTCGGCACGGACGCGCCGGACCCGGAGCGGGAGGTCGGCCGGCCCGCCGCGTCGTAGACCACCTCGGTCACCACGGCGCCCGGCGCGGTCATCTTCACCAGGTTGCCGTTCGCGTCGTAGGCGGCGGTCCAGGTGCGGTCCGCGAGGGCGGGGTGCGCCGGGGTGGACGGCTCGACCAGGGACTCGACCAGGCCGAGCGCGTTGAACGTGAAGGTCGTCGCGTTGCCGCGGCCGTCGGTGTACCGCGTGCGGCGGCCGGCCGCGTCGTAGCCGAACGACGTGGTGATCGACTCGGTCGCGGACACCGGCTCCACCTGGCGCACCACCCGGTCGTCCGCGTCGTACTCGAACGTCGAGGTCACGCCCATGGCGTCGGTGGACGAGGTGCGGTTGCCCTCCGGGTCGTAGGCGTGCCGCTGGGTGCGGATCACGGACCCGTCGGCCCGCAGGTCGGCCTGCGCCACCAGCCGCCCGGCCGTGTCGTAGGTGCTCTGCGCGGTGCGCCCGGTGCCGTCGGACTGCCGCACGGCCCGGCCGCTCGCGTCGTAGCCCAGGCGCGTGACCACCCCGGCCGGGTCGGTCGTGCGGATCACCCGGCCCACCGGGTCGTAGGCGGTCAACGTGACCGCGCCGCCCGGCGTCCGGGCCCGCACCACGCGCCCGGCGTCGTCGTAGGTGAACCGCGACACCAGGTTGTCCGCCACGGGACGGCGCTCGACCACCGTGGACGTCACCCGCCGGTCGAGGTCGTCGTACGTCGCCTCGGTGCGGCCGCCCAGCGGGTCGGTGCCGGTCAGCTCCTGCCCGGTGCGGGTGTAGGTGTGCCGCCACACGGCGCGGTCCCCGTCGGAGGCCATCGGCCGGTCGACCTCGACCACCCGGCCCAGCTGGTCGTAGGTGTACCGGACGCTGTTGCCGCGCGGGTCGGTGACCTCCACGACGTTGCCGAGCGCGTCGTACCGCGTCCGCGTGGTCGGCGTGACGGTGTCGGTCGCGCCGGGCGCGCGGTAGCCGGGTTCCGCCTCGGTGACCCGCCTGCCCAGCCGGTCGTGGGTGAACCGCCGCACCAGGCCGACCTCGTCGGCCGACGCCGTCTGGTCGCCGAACGCGTCGTACCCGGTCCGGGAGGTGGGGCGCACGGTGGCGGGCGTGCCGCCGACGGCCTCGGCGGACACCGGGGGAGCGGTCTCCGCGATCTCCCGGCCCAGCTCGTCGTAGGCGGTGTCGGTGGTGAACGCGGCCGGGTCGGCGCCCGGCGCGTTGCCGCGCGGCGAGGTCTCGGAGACCTTGAGGCCGCGCTGGTCGTACCGCGCGGTGGTGACCATGGTCGTGTCGCCCGCGGTGACGGTCTCGCGCACGGCGTTGCCCGCGTCGTCGTAGGCGTAGTCGACGACCTCGGGCGCGGTGGACACCGGCCACGGCACGTTGGACGCCTTGCCCGACCGGCTGACCCGCGTCACGTTGCCCGCCGCGTCGTAGGTGGTGACCGTGGTGAGCGCCAGGCCGTCCGGGTCGTGCACGACGGTGGTCGGGTTGCCCGAGCGGTCGTAGGCCGAGGTCGTGGTGGAGGTGCCGTCGCCGGTCACCGCCCGGACCACGTGGCCCGCCGCGTCGTAGGTGTTCTCCTCCAGCACGTAGTCGCGCGTGCTGCCGTCGGGGTTGTGGAAGCCCTTCAACACCGCCTTGTGCAGGCGGTCGTCGCCGAAGTAGGTGTACTCGACCCGCCTGCCCATCGCGTCGGTCTCGCTCGCCTTGCGGCCGGCGAAGTCGTAGGAGTAGGAGCGCAGGACGAGGTAGCCGTCGGTCAGCCCGCCCCCGTCGTCGCCGCGGTAGTCGCGCAGCCGCACCTCGGCGAGCGCGTTGCGCGCGGTGTAGGCGAAGTCGTGGCGGGTGCCCGCGGCGTTCGTGGTGGACACGACGTTGCCGAACCGGTCGTAGTCCCGGGTGGACTCGCCGCCCTCGGCGTCGGTCACCCGGACCGGGCGACCGGACTCGTCGTAGGCGGTGCGGGTGGTGCGGGTGGCGCCGCCGCCGAGCAGGTCGACCTCCTCGACCGCGGTCTGGTTGCCGTCGGCGTCGTAGGCGGTGCTCACCTGTCGCTGGTGCTTCGTGCCGTTCACGGCGTCGGTCGTGGCGGGCTCGGTGACGCGGGTCCGCCGGGACAGGGCGTCGTAGCCGTAGGTCGTGGTGACGCCCGCCGGGAACGTGTCGGACACCTCCCGCTCCGAGGTCAGCCGGCCGAGCACGTCGTAGGAGTAGTGGGTGACCAGCCCGGACGGCGTGGTCAGGCGCGCCAGGTCGCCGTTGGCGTAGTACGCGTACCGGGTGACCTTGCCGCGCGCGTCGGTGGTCGTCAGCGGCAGGCCGGCGGGCACGATCCCGCCGCCGACCGCCGCCTCCGCGCCGTTGGTGTAGGTGTGGCGCACCGTGGCGCCGTCGGGCTCGGTCTGGGTGGCCAGGTCACCGGTCGCCGTGTAGGTGTAGGCGGTGCGGTAGGTCGGGTCGGTCGCGCCGGCGGACCGCGCGTCCCGCGTCTCCGACGGCTGGTCCGCCCGCGGGTCCGCGGCGTCGCCCGCCGGGTAGGCGGTGTGGCTGGTGTGGCACTCGCCGGCGCGACGGCACGTCGTGGTGGACGTGGCGTTGCCGCGCGCGTCGTACGTCATGGCCACCGCGTCGCCGTTCTCGTTGGTGACCGCGGTCAGGTTGCCCGCGTCGTCGTAGGAGAACGACCGGATGGCCATGCCGTCGACCGGGTGCCGCACGAACACCGGCCCGCCCGCGTCGCCCGGGATCACGGTGCAGAACTTCGGGTCGGCGGGGTCCGGGGCGCTGCACTGCTCGACCGGCTCCGGCTCGGGCGCCGGCTCGTCCTCCTCCCGGGCCTCCAGGCCGAGCGGCGTGCCCGAGCGCAGCAGGTGCCCGGTGACGGCGTCGAACTCGTACAGGCTCGGCCGGTTGCCCGGGTCGAGCACCTGCACGCCGCGCCGCAGGTCGTCGTCACCGCCGTAGACCACGGTGGGGCCGATCTTCCACAGCCCGCCGTCGCGGTCGGTGTAGGTCGTGACGCGGTCCAGGTCCACGTCGTAGGTGGCGCGCGAGGAGACGTTGCCGCTCGGCCGGGTCACGGTCGCCACCAGGTCCGCGGCCGTCGTGCCCTGCCGGTGGTGGGTCGACACGGCGTTCGGGCCGAGCGGGTGCGAGTAGACCGCCACCTCGTCCACCGAGCCGCTGAAGAACCGCCGGCCCGCCGCGCCCCACGCGGGCCACGAGCCGGGCGTGCTCACCTCCGCCGCGCCGACCTGGTTGAACGTCAGCTGCGCGTGGTCCAGCGTCACGCCGGCCGCCGTCGCCACCCGGGCGCCGTCGAGGTAGAGCGTCTGCGTGGCGCCCATGAGCGACAGCACGACGTGGTGCCAGCGGCCGTCGTTCACGGCGCCCGGCGAGGCGAGCGGCGCGATCGTGGTGGCGCCGAAGCCGCCGCGCAGCCTGCCGTCCGTGCCGACGTACAGCACCGGGACGCCGCGGCCCGGCGTGGTGCCGAACGCCTTGTCCTGGTAGCCGAGCAGCGGGCCGCCCGCGCCGGTGACGTTCGCCTTGAACCACAGCTCGACCGCGCCGTCCCGGCTCTTCTTCAGCAGGCCCTTCGGCAGGTCGAGCCGGGTGGAGGAGCCGTTGAACGACGCCGCCGTCCCGGTCGTGCCCGCCAACGCGCCCGCCGTGCCCAGCGCCGCGTTCACGTACGCGCCCGCGTCCTCGCCCAGGTTGGCCGACACCTCGCTGCCCGCCGCCGTGCCCTGCGCCTCGCCGAGCCGCCAGTACGACTCCGGCCGCGAGTCCAGCACCGCGCTGCGGTAGTGCGACCCGGTGCTGTAGGCGTACTTCGTGCACCCGCCGCCGGGCGCGCACGCCTGCGTCAACGTGTCCCCGGCGTAGCCGTAGGTCCAGGTGGTGTTCGCGTCGGTGGTGACGGAGGTGATGTGCCCGCCGGTCCACGTGAACCGCAGCGCCCGGCCGGCGGTGTTGCTCTGGCTGTTGGCCACCTGTGCCTTGGCCAACCTGCCGTCCGCGGCGTTGTAGGTCAGCACCACCGAGCGGCCCGCGCGATCGGTCGTGCGGCTGAGCAGGCCGGCGGCCGTGAACAGGTGCACCGTGCCCGTGCGGTCCGCGAGCCGCCAGCCGCCAGCCTCCCGGGTGAGGCTCGACACCCGGCCGGGCGGCGGCGCGTAGGAGCCGTCGGGGTCGCGGCCGTACCGGACCGCCTGGCCGTCGGGGAAGGTCACCACGACGTTGCCGCTGCCGTCGTCGTCCGGGACCAGGCGCATGTCGTAGCGGCTGGTCCAGCCCGCGCCGAACACGCCGTCCCGGCGCGGGTCCAGGCTGTTGTAGGTGCGCACCACGTCCAGCTCCGGTCCGACCGTGGCCACCGTCGCGTCCACCGCGACGTTCGACACGCCACCGGTCAGCGGCTCGAACTCCCGCTCGTCCGACGCCGCCGCCGCCCGCGAGACCAGCTCGGGTTGCGGCACGACGGTGTCCAGCGCGGACCGCGGCGACGCCACCTCGTTGCCCGCGTCCCGCACGACCACCCGCCACAGGTAGCCGCGGCCCCACGACAGCCGACCGTCCGGGACGGTCCACTGCGGACTCGCCTGGAACCCCGAGTCGAAGCACGACGTCGCGTCGTCCGCCCGGCACACCTCGAACCGGAAGGACAGCGACGCACCCGGCGGCGCGTCCACGTCCAACGCCCGGCCCCACAACATCGGCGTCAACGTCGGCGCGCGGTAGCCGTTGGGCGGGTGCAGCTCCTGCACCACCGGCGCCAGGTCGAGCACCTGCAGCGCCAGCCGGGCGGGCGGCACCTGGTGGTCGGTGAACACCACGCCACCGGTGCGGACCATGGTGAAGTCGAGGAAGTAGGACCCCGGCGGCAGCGCCTGCACCGTCGCCTCGACCGTGACCCGCGCGCCGCGCGCCACCGTGCCCGGCAGCGACGCCGCGCGCCGCTGGCCGATCGCCGCGCCGGTCCGCGCGTCGTACGCCCGGTAGGCCAGGTAGTAGTCGGCGGGCGCCCACGCCTCCGCGCTCCTGTTGGTGACGGTGACCTTGACCTTGCCGTCCTGGTTCTGGAGCACCGGCGGGTTCGGCACCGGGTCGGGGATGGCGTACTCCGCGTGGTACGGGCTGTGCCTGACGAACAGCCGCGGCGGGTTCGCCGTCGCCGTGCCGGTGAACCGCTTGCCCGACACCGCGTCCGACACGTCGGCCCGCAGCGACAGCCCGTTGTTCGCCGCCGTGCCGTCACTCCAGCCCTGCACCAGCCTGGCGCCGTCGCCGCCGAGGTCGAACACCTCGGCGGCCGCCGGGCACTGCGACGTCGACTGCCCGGTCGCCACGTAGCCGTGCGCGAACGACCGGCTCGCCAGCGCCGCGCCGACCGCCGGCCCGGGGTAGGCGTAGGAGCCCGTCGCCGACCACGCCTGCGTCACGGGGTGCACCGCCACCGGCCGCGCCTGGCACGAGTTCGCGTCGAACTCGACCACCTGGAGCTTCGCCCCGAACACCACGTGGCCGCGCAGCCGCTCCACCAGGCTGCCGAACCGCACATACGCGGCCGTCGACACGCCCGCCACCCGGCCCACCCGCAGCTCCGACCCGCCCGCGACCGACGTCGAACCCTGCACCGACATCGCCGCGTCCGCCGCGGCGCCGTCCACCGGCAGCGTCACCGTCGGGTCCACCAGCACCGGGTACCGCCGGGCCGGGTCGGCGAGCCACGACTGGTCCAGCTCGACCTTCACCACGTCGCCCACCAGCGAGTACCGCACCCCGCGCGACACCGCGCCGGCCGCGTCCACCATGTCGCCGGGCGGCACGACGGCACGCGTGGCGCCGCCGTCGGTCAGCACCAGGGTCTGGTCGCGGAGTTCGGCCCGCAGGTTGCGCAGGGCCAGCGCGAACTCGAACTCGCGCGTGGCGAGCGCGTCCTTGAGCACGAGGGTTTCCTTCAGGCCGCCGGGCCGGGCCTGGAGCAGCAGGTCCACGCCCGGCCGCGCGTCGGGGTAGCGGACCTGGTCCCGGTCGGCCCGGCCGGGCCGGTGCGCGGCGTCCCGCAACCGGTAGCCGAAGGCGTGGTCGCCGTCGAGGTCGACCACGTGCTCGCCGTCCGCGTGCCGGGCCAGCGTCAGGCCGACCGCGTTGGTGGTGTTGCGCCAGCCGTCGTCGGCGGCGGCGAGCGTGGTGTCGATCGGCTCGAGCGTGCCGGAGCCGGACTCGTAGTTGACCGGCACGGCGGAGAACTCGGTGGTCTCGGTGCCGTCGGCGTTGGCGTAGACCCGCTCGCGCGACCCGCGCGCCTCGACCCGCTCCCGGCTCGTCGCCGGGTCGAACCCGGACCGCGCCGCCGTCGGACCGGCCGTCACCGACGCCGTGTTCGCGGGCGGCGGGGTGGCCGTCGGGCGCGGGTGGCGGCCGCGGTGCGACCGCGGCAGCTCCCGGTTGACCACGCCCGGCTCCAGGTGCGGCTGCCCGGCCGCCGACCCCCACCGCTGCTGCGGCGCCTCGGTCGCCCGGGACGGGAACACCGGGCCGACGGGCCCCGCCACGTCCCCCGCGGCCGTACCGGCCAACAGCAGCGCCACCAGCGCGAACGCGCACGCACGGGCTCGGTTCGTCCCCACGGCCCCTCCTGCCGCGGGACAGGCCCCGTCCGCACACCGACACCCGGTGTCCCCCCTGGCCTGCCCCGGCACCGAGGACCGTAGGGACGGCCTCTAACAACTCGCTAACCGATGATCAGCCGAGGGTGAGGAACGCGGGCAGCCGCAGGGCCTGCTCCGCGAGGCCCAGCTCGCGCAGGGTCGCGTCGACCTCCTCCCGGTGCGCGTCGGCCGCCGGGTCGCCCGTGCGGGCCAGCACGAGGTGCAGCCGGGCGTGCACCCGGGCCGTCTCCAGCCGCGCGCCCGTGTGCCGCCAGACCGCCAGCGCCCGGTCCAGGTGGTCACGCGCCCGCGGCAGGTCGTCGGTCAGCACCGCCAGGTCCGCGATGGCGCGGTGGACCTCGGCCGTGGTCGTGGTGTCACCGGTGGCCTCGAAGACCCCCAACGCCTCCCGGAACCAGGCGTCGGCCCGCTCCGGGTCGTCGCGGCGCATCGCCACCGAGGCCAGCCGGAACCGCGCGTACGCCACCATGGCGGGGACGTCGAGCGCCGTGGCCGTCGCCATCGCCCCGGCGAACCACTCCTCCGCCTCGTCCACCCTCCGCGCGTCCAGCAACGCCGTGCCGTAGGTGAGCGCGTGCAACGCGGCGACCCGCGCGGTGCCCGCCGCGCTCTCCAGCTCGAACGCCTCCCGCGCGAACGGCAGCGCCTCCTCCGGCCGACCGGCCTCCACGTGGTTCGCCGCCAACCCCGCCAGCGCCGAACTCCGCACCTGCGCCGGTGTGCCGTCGTCGCACGCGGCCAGTCCCGCCCGGTTGCACCGCATCGCCTCCGCCAACCGCCCCTGCCGCCGGGCCACCAGCCCGGCCTGCGACCACGACCGGGCCTCCAGCGCGCGGTCGCCCGTGCGCACCGCCAGCTCCCGCTGCTCGACCAGCAGGTCCGTCAGCTCGTCGGGCCGGTCCCGCTCGGCCGCGCTCGCGATCATGGCCGTCAGCAGCCTCGCGCGCACGTCGTCCGGAACTCCCGCGCCCGGCTCGCGGGCCGCCGCCACGGCGGTGCGCATCACCTGCTCGCGGTCGCGGTTGCCGAGCAGGCCCAGGTAGCCGACCAGCCGCAGGGCCAGCCGTGCCGCCCGGTCGGCCAACCCCAGGTCCGCCGCCTCGCCGACCAGGCCGACGAGGGTGCGGCGTTCGACGTCCAGCCACGCGCGCGGCGCGCCGAGCACGTGCGGCAGCGCCTCCGGCGGCGCGGCGGGCACCGCGACGCCCCGACCGGCCAACATCCCGTGCCCGAGCCGTTCGTCGGCGGCGCCGGCCAGGCCGAGCCACGCGTCCACCAGGTCGGAGGTGGTCGAGAACCGCTCGTCGGCGGTGTCCTCCCGCTCCGCCCGTTCGGCGGCGAACTCGGACACGAGTTCGTGCAGCCGGAACCGCCGCTGACCGACCGCGTCCACGCCGGTCGGCTCCAGCAGGTGCACGTCCACCAGCTGGTCCACCGCCTCCGGCGACCCGCCGAGCCGCCGCACCACCCAGGCCGGCACGTCCGGCGACACCAGGCCCAGCCGCCGGAACAACGTCCGCGCACCGGCGTCCAACGCCCGGTAGCTCAACCCGATCGTGGCCCGCACGTCCATGTCCTCGACGGCCAGCTCGCCCAACCGCCCCCGTTCCGCCCGCAACCGGGCGGCGAACCCGGCCAACGTCCACCGCGGCCGGGTCGACAGCCGCGCCGCCGCGATCGCCACCGCCAGGGGCAGGTTCCCGCAGGCCGCGACCACGTCCGCCGCCGCTGCCGGGTCGGCGGCCACCCGGTCGTCCCCGACCACGGCGCGGAACAGGTCCAACGCGGCCTCGTCGGACAGCTGCGGCACCGTCCAGCGCGCGCCGCCCGGCAGGTCGGCGAACTGCCGGCGCGAGGTCACCAGCACCCCGCACCCCGCCGCGCCCGGCAGCAGCGGCAGGACCTGCCCGGCGGAGCCGGCGTCGTCCAGCACCACCAGCACCCCGCACCCGGCCAGGCGCTCCCGGTACCGGGCGGTCAGGAGGCCGGTGTCGGCCGGCACGCCCTTCACCCCCAACGCCCGCAACCAGCGCGCCATCACCCCGTACGGGTCGACGGGCGTGCGACTGCCCCTCAGGTCGGCGTACAGCTGGCCGTCGGGGAACCGGTCCGCGACCGAGTGCGCCACGGCCAGCGCGATGGTCGTCTTCCCCACCCCGCCGGGCCCGGCCAACACCGCCACCGACCCCGCCGCCCCCACCGCCTCCGCCACGCCCGCGACCAGCGCGTCCCGCCCCACCGGCCGCCACGACAGGGCGGGCAACTGCCGCGGCGTCAACCGGCTCACCACCCCGGGCGCCCACCCCTCGCCGCTCAGGATCCGCCGCTGCAACGCCACCAGCCCGGCGCCCGGCTCCACGCCCAGCTCGGCCACGAACCGGGCGTGCACCTCCTGGTACACGTCCAGCGCCTCGGCCCGCCGCCCCCGCGCCGCCAGCGCGGACATCCGCACCTCGTGCAGCGACTCCCGGTACGGGTGCGCCGCCACCAACGCGGGCAACGCCGTCAACACCTCGTCCGCCCGCCCCAACCCCAACAACCCGCGCAACCGCAGCTCGGCGACCCCGAGCCGCTCCTCCTCCAACCCGGCTCGGGCGAACTCGGCCCACTCCCCGTCCACGTCCGCCAGCGCCCGCCCCCGCCACGACGCCAGCGCCCGCTCGACCGCCGACACGACCGACTCGTGATCGCCGTCGCCCGCCGCGTCACGCGCCCGCCGCGCCGACGACCGGAACTCGTCCACGTCCGAGACGTGGCCGTCGACCCGGACCTCGTACCCGGTCGGCCGCGTCCGGATCACGTCGCCGCCGACCCTCCGCCGCAACGCGCTCACCAGGTTGTGCAACTGCGCCTTGGCCGTCGGCGGCGCGCCGGGACCCCACACAGCCTCGATCAACCGCGACCCGCCGACCGGCCGGCCGCCCTCCAGCAGCAGGACCGCCAACACCACGCGTTCCCGCCGGCTGCCCGCGCCCAGCTCCCGCCCGCCGTCCCGCACCCGGACCGGTCCCAGCAGTCCGAACCACATGCCCGACACCCTAGGACCGCGCACAACCACGCCCCGTGACGTCAGCGGGGCCGCGGCGGCCTCGTCAGGTTCCGCCACGAGCCGCGCACCGGTGACGGTCGAAGGCCGCCCCCGCCCGCTCCGCACCTTCCCTGGAAGCCCGGTCGGCGGGCGCGCCGGGCGCGAAGGCGAACGCCCGCGCGCCCGGCGCGCCGCGGACTACTCCTCGACGGTGATCGCCAGCGCCGGGCACATCACCGCAGCCTGCCGCACGTCCGCCAGCCGCTCGGCCGGGGGAGCGGCGTCGAGCAGCACCACGACGCCGTCCTCCTCGCGCTGGTCGAAGACGTCGTCCGCGGTCAACGCGCACTGCCCGGAACCGACGCACCTGTCCTGGTCGACAACCACCTTCACGACGTCCTCCTCGCCCTCACCAGGTCACCGGCAACTCGGTGACGCCGCCGGTGATGGTCGTGCGGACCTCCAGGTCCTCGACCCGCTTGACCAGTCGGAGGCCGGGCAGGCGGCGCGCGAGGGCGGCGAACACCACGCGCAGCTCGGTGCGGGCCAGGCTCGCGCCGATGCAGAAGTGCCCGCCGTGCCCGAAGCCGAGGTGGGCGCGTTCCGGGCGGTCGGGGTCGAACGCCTCGGCGTCGCGGTAGACCGAGGCGTCGCGGTTGGCGGCGTTGATCGACAGGACCACGGCGTCACCGCGCCGGATCGTGACGCCGGCGACCTCGACGTCGACGTGCGCGTACCGCAGCAGCCCCAGGTCGCCGGGCGCGCCCAAGCGCATGATCTCCTCGACGGTGGCGTTGATCCGGCCGTCGGGGTCGGCGGTCAGGGCCGCCCACTGGTCGCGGTGGGTGAGCAGGAACAGCGTGCCCAGGCCGATGCGGTTGACCGTGGTCTCGTGGCCGGCGAACAGCAGCCCGACGCAGAGCCGGACCATCTCGTCGTAGTCGAACGTCGGGTCGGTGCTCTGGGCGCGCACGAGGTCCGAGATCACGTCCTCGCCCGGTCGTGCGCGCTTCGCCTCGACGAGCCCGACCATGTACCGGCTGAACTCCTCGAACGCCCGGTGGGCCTCCTCGCCGATGGCGAGGTCGGACATGCGCTCGGACAGCGAGTGGAAGTGCTCGCGGTCGCTTTCCGGCGCGCCGAGCAGTCGGCAGATGACGGCGACCGGCAGCGGCAACGCCAACCCGGCGTGCAGGTCGACCACCCCGTCGGGGGACGCGGCGCGCTCGGCGACCAGCCGGTCGAGGTAGCCGTCGACCAGGTCGCGCAGGTAACCGGAGAGCAGGTTCATCCGCTTGGCGGAGAACGCGGGGGTCAGCAGCCGACGCATCCGGGCGTGGTCGGCTGCCTCGGTGTCGTGGTTGCCGGTGGGCCCGTCCAGGATCGCGGCGGTCGACAGGCGCGCGGCCTTGTCCGGCTCGGGGTGGGAGCGGCCGAGCCGCTTGTCGCCGAGCAGGTCGCGCACCTCCTCGTAGCGGGTGACCAGCCAGGCCGGGTCCCCGGTCGGCGTGGTCACCCGCGCGACCGGCGCCGCCCGGCGCAGCACCTCGTACACGGTCTCTTATACCCCTCTCCGAGCCCACGAGACACCGCCGGATCGCGGGGGGCGGGGGCGGGGGGGTATCT
>NZ_JBHYXZ010000026.1:24262-33244 GCF_042752395.1 Actinosynnema sp. NPDC059335
CTCTGGGGGGGGGGGGCGGGGGGGGGGGGGGGGGGGGGGGGGGGGGGCGGGGGGGGCCCCCCCCCGGGGGGGGGGGGGGGCCCGCCCCCCCCCCCCCGCGACCGGCGCCTCCCGGCGCAGCACCTCGTACATCGGCGCGAGGTCGAGGACGTTCGGCCTGGCGAACGGTAATTGCGGGCGCTCCGCGGCAATGCTCATGGCTCTCCTCCCGTGATCCATCAAGCACTCCGACCGTAGCAGTTTGTTGGCAGTCACTGCCTATAAAGTTCGCCCGTCCGGGTGGACGGGCATGCTTGAATCGCCGCGTGGAGGACGTCGCGATCAACAGGCAGCAGGCGGGGGCGCCCCGCCGGGGACGGCCGCCGGTGAGCGACCGGCAACGCCAACGGCAGCGCCTGGAGATCTCCCGCCACGCGGTCCGCCTGTTCGCCGAGCACGGCGTGGCCGCCACCTCGGGAGGTCGGATCGCCCGAGCCGCCGGCGTCTCCGAACGCACGCTGTGGCGCTGCTTCCGCAGCAAGGAGAGCTGCGTGGAACCGCTGCTGGCCAAGGCGATCGACGCCTTCCGCGCGGTCCTGCGCGCCTGGCCCGCCGACGTGGAGCTGACCGAACACCTGCGCGACGCGTACCCGTCCCTCCTGGACTCGGCGTCGGACGCGGACCTCGAAGCGGTGCTCGCCGTGGTCCGGTTGACCCACGACGAGCCGGCCCTGCGCGCCGCGTACCTCATGCTCTGGGAACGCTCGGAGAACACCTTCGCCGAGGTGCTCACCGAACGCTCGGGCGGCCCGCCCGACTCCGTCGACGTCCGCGTGCAGGCCGCCGCGATGAGCGCCGCGCTCAAGGTGGCGACGGACCACCTGGCCCACGTCACGGCGACCGGCATCACCCCCGCGACCCTGCGCCGGCACCGCGAGGACGTCGCCGCGGCGGTCGACGTGGTCATCCGGGGGCTGTCGGACGAACCGCCCGGCGGAGGGCCGGCCAACCGCGCCTGACCGGGAGCGCCCGACCACCATCCCGTTCGTCCGCGAGCCGGGCGTGCGGTGTCCCCGGTCACCTGCTCGTCGCGGGTTGATCACCTAGGGTGGAACCATGTCAGAGATCCAGTCGCAGACCCCTGCCGAGGCCTTCGAGCTGCTGCTGGCCGGCAACCGGCGGTTCGTCGCGGGAACGCCGGAGCACCCCAACCAGGACGCGGCCCGCCGGGCCGAGATCGCACCGGGCCAGCGCCCGTTCGCCGTGCTGTTCGGGTGCTCCGACTCCCGGTTGGCCGCGGAGATCATCTTCGACCGCGGTCTGGGCGACCTGTTCGTGGTGCGCACCGCGGGCCACGTGGTGGGGTCGGAGGTGCTCGGCAGCATCGAGTACGGGGTGGAGGTGCTGGACTGCCCGCTGGTCCTGGTCCTCGGCCACGACTCGTGCGGCGCGGTCGGGGCCGCGGCGGCCGCGTTGGAGGACGGGGCGGTGCCGGCCGGGTACATCCGGGACGTGGTCGAGCGGGTGACACCCAGCGTGCTCGCGGCGCGGGCCGGGGGTCACACCGGGGCCGACGAGGTCCTGGCCGAGCACGTCCGGCGCACGGTGGACCTGCTGCTGGACCGCTCCCGCGTGCTCGCCGAGCGGGTCGACGCGGGTCGGGCGGCCGTCGTGGGCCTGTGCTACCGCCTGGCCGACGGCCGCGCGGACGTGGTCGCCTCCCGCGGGCTGGACGTCACCGCCGGATCCGCCCCCTGATCCGGTCCCGCCGACGACCGCGCGCCCCGCGCCCGTCGCCGGTCAGGCGGTGGGGCGGGGTCCCGCGGCGCGGCGGAGCCGGTTGGCGATCGCCAGGCCCAGGCCCTCCTCCGCCGGCAGGGAGGCGATGACGAGGTCGCAGCCCGACTGGTCCAGCTCGCGCAGGAACCCGTACAGCCCGCGGGCGTAGGCGGCCGTCGAGGGGGGAACGGTCACCACGGCGTGCGCCTTGACCGGGGCGTCGGCGAGCGCGGGCGGGAGGATGACGCCGACCCGGTGCCCCTGCTCCTGGGCGCTACGCGCTTCGGCGAGGACGTCGCCGGGCTCGACCAGGACGACCCGCGCCCGCGGCGCGTAGTGCGACGGGTGCTGGCCGGGCACCCGGACACCGCTCGCCGAACCGACCGCGACCGGACGGCCCAGCGCCGCTTCCAGCTCCTCCCGGGTCACCCCGCCGGGCCGCAGGATGGTCGGCGTCCCGCTCGTCACGCCGACGATGGTCGACTCGACGCCCACCTGGCAGGGACCGCCGTCGAGCACGAAGTCGACGGCGTCCCCCAGCTCCGCGCGGACGTGGTCCGCCGCGGTCGGGCTGACCGAGCCGAAGCGGTTGGCGGACGGGGCCGCGACGGCGCCGCCGAAGGCCGACAGCAGCGCGAGCGCCACCGGGTGGTCGGGCACGCGCACGGCCACCGTCTCCAGCCCGCCGGTCGCCGCCAGGGGCACCCGGGGGCCGCGTCGCAGGACCAGCGTGAGCGGTCCGGGCCAGAAGCGCTCGGCCAGCAGGCGGGCCGTGTCGGGCACGTCGGCGACCCAGTCGCCCAACCGCTCCGCGCCGGCGACGTGGACGATCAGCGGGTGCGAGGGCGGGCGTCCCTTGACCTGGAAGACGCGGGCGACGGCGGCGGTGTCCTCGACGTTGGCGGCCAGCCCGTAGACGGTCTCCGTCGGCATGGCCACCAGCCCTCCGGCGCGCAGCACCCCGGCCGCCTTCTCGATGTCACCGGTTCCTGCCGTCACGCCGGTCAACCTCCGCTGTTCCCGCTCCGCGCACCCGTCCGGTGACGCGTCCGCACTTCCTGGTCCGTGCCGGGCGACCCGACCGGAACGACCAGCGTAGAACGCCGCCGTCCGACCGCCGGGCGCGGGCAAGGGCGCGCCCGGCGCACGCTCGTGAACCTACGAATGTACGTGTAGAGTCGTACTGTCACGCGTGGGCGACCCCGAGGAGACGACGATGCCTTCGAGCGCGGGAGACCGGCGGAACAGGGACATGCGGTGCGCCCCTCGCGCGGTGGGTCGGCGATGACCGACCACGAGGTGGCCGTGGTCGGTGGCGGGCCGGTGGGGATGCTGCTCGCGCTGGAACTCGCCACGCACGGCGTGCGCACGGTCGTGCTGGAGCGGCTGCCCGAGCCGACCGGCGAGTCCAAGGCGGGCACGCTGCACGCCCGCACCGCCGAGACGCTGCACCGCCGCGGGCTGCTCGACGCCGTGCAACCCGGGCCGCACAAGGCCGCGCGCGGGGGCGGGCGCTCGGCGACGTTCCACTTCGCGGGCCTGTTCGCCCTCGACATCGGCCGCGTCGTGGACGAGGGGCCGGTGATCGTCGGCAGCCCGCAGGCCCACGCCGAGCAGGTGTTCGCCGACCGGGCCGCCGCGCTGGGCGCCGTGATCCAACGCGACAGCGAGGTCGTCGGCCTCGACGACCTCGGCGACCGGGTCGTGCTCGACGTCCGCTCGACCTCCGGCGCGACCCGGCAGGTCACCGCCGACTGGGTGGTGGGCTGCGACGGCGCGCGCAGCGCCGTGCGCAAGCTGGCCGGCATCGGGTTCGTCGGCACGCCCGGCACGGTCGCCGCGCTCATGGGCGACGTGCGGCTGCTCGACCCGGACGCGGCCCCGGTCGGCTGGCAGCGCACCGAACGCGGCTGGACGTTGTTCTGGACGAACCCGTTCGGCCACAGCAGGGTGTGCACCTACGACTTCCGCGACGCGGCCCTGTCCCGCCCGGACCGGACCGCGCCCGTGACGCTGGAGGAGCTGCGCACCGAGGTCGAGCGCATCGCGGGCCGCCCGGTGCCGATGGACCGGCCGCGTTGGCTGACCCGCTTCACCGACGCCGCCCTGCAGGCCGACACCTACCGGCGCGGCCGGGTGCTGGTCGCGGGCGACGCCGCGCACGTGCACTTCCCGGCCGGCGGCCAGGGCGTCAACCTGGGCCTGCAGGACGCGGTCAACCTCGGCTGGAAGCTCGCCGCGCAGGTGCGGGGCTGGGCGCCCGAGGGCCTGCTGGACACCTACCACGCCGAACGGCACCCGGTGGCCGCCCGCGTGCTCTACAACGTGCGCGCGCAGGTCGGCCTGATGCTGCCCGACCGGCGGGTGGACGCGCTGCGCGACCTGTTCGTGGAACTCATGCGACTGCCCCAGGTCAACGACTTCCTCGCGGGCATGATCACGGGCGTGGACGTGCGCTACGACACCGGGCGGCCCGACGACCGGCTCGCCGGGCTGTTCCTGCCGGACCTGCGGCTCCGGGTGGGCGCCGAGGCCGCCACCGTGGCCGGGTTGCTGCGCGCGGGCCGCCCCGTGCTGCTGGACCTGGCCGACCGCGAACCGCTGCGCCGGGTCGCCGCGCCGTGGGCGGACCGGGTGGACGTGGTCGTCGCGAGCTGCGCCGACGTGCCGTCCGCGCCGACGCTGCTGGTCCGCCCGGACGGCTACCTCGCGTGGGGTGGCACGGGGTCGGAGCACGACCGCGACACCCTCGGCGAAGCGCTGCGCACCTGGTTCGGCGCGCCCGCGTGACGGGGATCAGGGCAGCCGCACCGACTGCCGGTGGCGGAAGAAGTCCGTCGGGTCGTAGGCCGCCTTCACCCTTTGCAGCCGGGGGTAGTTCTCGCCCCAGTACAACGCGTGCCACGGCACGCCCGACGTGTTGTGCTCCGCCTCGGTGAGGTCGGCGTCGGGGTAGTTCAGCACGCACCCGTCGGTGCGCTCGTCCGGGACCGGCACGTGACCGGTCCCGGCGTACAGCTCGGCGTAGAAGCGACGTGCCCACGCCACGTTCGCGTCGTCGTCGGACGGTTCGCTCCAGCCGGTCTGGATGTGCAGCTTGAACGCGCTGTCCCGGTGCACGTTCGCGGCGTCGGTGCGCCCGACGGCGTTCACCCGGCCGCCCGACGACGTCAGCATCGCCTGCGCGAACGGGTTGGCGAACCCGTCCCGGCCGTCGAGGTTGCGGTACAGGGTCGCCAGTTGCGCGTCGGTGAACCCCGCGCGGTGGTAGGCGGACTTGTGCTCGCCGCGCAGCGTGGGGTCCACCATCCGGGGGTGCATCGTGCCCAGGTGCCGGGTCGCGGTCAGCCAGCTCCACCGCTTCGGCCGGGCGTACCGCGTCAGCGGGCCGTGCTCACCGGAGGGCCGGGTGAGCGCGCCGTGCGGCAGGCCGACGCCGCGCGTGACGTCGGCGACGAAGCGGTCCAGCAGCCGCTCGGCGTCCGTGCCGCTGCCGTCGAGCACGGTGAACAGGCCGACCTCGCCGGTGGCGCGCTGGTTGAGCAGCAGGAAGCCGCACAACCCCGCGTACCGCCCGCCGGGCGCGGCGTTGGCCACGTGCCAGCCGGTCCAGTTGCGCACCAACCGGGTGAACGCCGCCTCGGTCATCCCGTCCCACGGCCACGCGATCGCGCTCAGCAACAGCTCCGCCGGCGGCTTGGGCAGCAGTCGCGCCGGGTCGTCCGACCGCGCGTCGGGCGAGCGGAACAGGTACCGGGTGACCACGCCGAACGTGCCGCCGCCACCGCCGGTGTGCGCCCACCACAGGTCGTGGTGGGGGTCGTCGGGGTCTCGGGTCGCCACCACGAGCCCGGCCCGGCCCGCCGCGTCCACGACGACGACCTCCACCGCGTGCAGGTGGTCGACCACGAGCCCGTCCCGGCGGCACAGCAACCCCCAACCGCCGCCCGCGACGTGCCCGCCCACGCCGACCGAGTAGCACTGACCGGCCGGGATCGTCACGCCCCACGTCTTGTAGAGCAGTTCGTACACGTCGAGCAGCGTCGCCCCGGCCTCCACCGAGAACGCGCGGTGCACGGGGTCGAAGGTCACCGAGGTCATCCCCGACAGGTCGAGCACCACCTCGACCTCGGCGTTGAACACGAAGTCCTCGTAGCAGTGCCCGCCGCCGCGCACGGTCAACCGCTTGCCCGCCCGCACCGCCTCCTGCACCACGTCCAGCGCCTGCCGCGGCGAGGACACCACCCGCACCGACCCGGGCCGCCCCACCCACCGCCGGTCCAGGCCCACCACCAGGTCCGGGTAACGCGGGTCGCCGGGCTCGACCGTCACCGCCCCGAACCCCGCCCGAGCCCCGACTCCGGTCCCCGCCCCGACCTCCGCCGCCGTCCCGGCCCCGGTCGCCGCCGCCGCACCGGACCCGGCCGCTGTCCCGGGCTCGGCCGCTGCCGCTCCGGGCGTCGCCGCCGCGCCGATCCCCATGGCGCCGGTCGCCGCCAGCAGCCGCCGCCTGCTGATCAGCCCGTTGTGGTCGTCCATGCCGCCTCCGCTCGATCCCGTCACCTCGGCACCGCCGCCGTCAGCAGCGGCGCGACCAGGTCCGCCAGGATGTCCGGGCCGTCCCGGGTGAGGATCGACTCCGGGTGGAACTGGGTCGAGGCGAAGCCGGGGCCCCGCAGCGCGTGCACCTGCCCGGTCGACGGGTCGCGGCTGACCTCGATCGCGTCGCCGAGCGGCAGCGGACCGCCGTCGTGCCGGGCCGCGAAGGTGTTGTAGAACCCGACGTGCCGGCGCCGGCCGAACAGGTCGATCTCCAGCTGCACGCCCTGGTGCGGCAGGTCCCGGCGCAGCAGCGGCAGGCCGAGGTGGGCGCTCAGCACCTGGTGGCTCAGGCACACGGCCAGGAACGGCCGCCGTTCGCGCAGCAGCCGCCGCACCGCCGCGGCCAGGTGCGCGATCTTCGGGTGCGCCCGGTCGCGCGGGTCGCCGGGACCGGGCCCCAGCACGACGAGGTCCGCGTCGTCGAGCGCGTGCTCCACGTCGTAGCGCCGCACCGCGACCTCCAGGCCGAGCGACCGCAGCTGCACGTCGATCATGGACGTGAACGTGTCCTCGGCGTCGACCACCAGCACCCGCCTGCCCGCGAAGCCCGCCCGCGGCCGGGCCCGCCGGCCCGTTGGTTCCGACCAGAACCGGGCCAGCGGCTCGTTCCGCCGCGCCAACGCCTCCACCACCGGACGCCGCCCGCCCAACCCCGCGCCGCCGGACGGCGCCACCGACGTCGCCGACCCGGTCAGCGCGGCCAGCAGGCCCGCCGCCTTCACCCGCGTCTCGGCCACCTCCGACGCCGGGTCCGAGTGCCGCACCAACGTCGCGCCGACGCCGATGGCCACCCGGCCGGCCGCGTCGATGTCGGCGGTGCGGATCAGGATCGCCGAGTCGACCGCCTGCCCGCCGGACGGGTCCGGCCCGATCAGCGCCACCACGCCGCTGTAGTAGCCGCGCCCGGCGGGCTCGTAGCGGCTGATGACCTCGCAGGCGCTCTCCAGCGGGCTGCCGGTGACGGTCGGCGCGAGCAACGTCTCGCGCAGCACGTCCCCCGCGGCCATCGCGGTGCTGCCCTCGATCAGGTACTCGGTGTGCGCGAGGCTGCCCATCTCCTTGAGGAACGGGCCGATGACGCGCCCGCCCGCGCCGCACACCCGGGCCATCATCTTCAGCTCCTCGTCCAGCACCATGTGCAGCTCGTCCACCTCCTTGCGGTCGGCCAGGAACTCCAGCACGCCGTCCAACTCCGGCCCGGTCGGCGGGTACCGGTAGGTGCCGCTGATCGGGTTCATCACGACCCGGCCGCGGTCGAGGGTGACGTGCCGCTCGGGGCTCGCGCCCACGAACGTGCGAGTGCCCGTGTGCACCAGGAACGTCCAGTACGCGCCCGGCTCGCGGGTCACCAGCCGGCGGAACAGGGTCAGCGCGGTCGCGGGGGAGTAGTCGGCGATGTCGACCAGGTACGACCTCTTGACCACGAAGTTCGCGCCGACCCCGCGCCCGATCTCGTTCGCCAGCACGGAGCGGACGACGTCGGCGTACCCGTCGTCGTCCACGTCGAAGTGCCCGTCGGCGAGCACGATCGGGGTGTCCGGCAGCCGGTCGAGCACGCCGTCGAGCGGCAGCACGGCCCGCTCGGACACCGCCATCGCGAGCAGCGGCGCACCGTCGTCCGCGCACGCGAAGCCGCGTTCGGTGATCTGCCGGTAGGGCACCAGCGCCAGCACCTGTCCGTCGTGGACGGACAGCTCGGCCAGCCGGTCGTGCTCGGTCAGCGGGCCCGCGAACACCTCGACGTGCCCGGAGCCGGTCGACTTGGGACGGTGCAGGAGGGCGTAGGCGTCGGCGTTCCCGGCCAGCAGCCGGTCCAGCAGGTCGGTGTCGGTCACGAGTCGGCCCCCGTCGACAGCATGCGCAGGACCTCCTTGGTGGACGTGGTCGACGCGCACGTCGCGGCGGCGTAGGTGATCGCCATCCGGTGGTGCGCCTCGGAGAAGTCCGCGACCGCGTCGGTCACCAGGAACGGCCGGATGTCCGAGCTGAACGCGTCCAGGCACGTCACGAGCACGCCCACGTGCGCGTAGACACCGCACACGACGATCTGGTCACGGCCGCGTTCCCGCAGGAACTCCTCCAGCCCGGAGTTGAAGAACGCGCTGTAGCGCCACTTGGTGAACACCGTGTCGTGCTCGCCCGGCGCGAGTTCGTCCACCACCGCGCGGTCGGCCTCGGACACCGTCATGCCGGGCCCCCACAGGTCGGTGAGCAGGCCGCGTTGCGCCCGGGTCATGCTGCCGGGCTGCGCGGTGTAGGCGACCGGGACGCCGAGCGCGGCGCACCGCTCCCGCAACGCGGCGATGTTGGCCACCAGGGACACCACCGGTTCCCCGCCCGCCGGGAAGGGCGCGACGAAGTAGCGCTGCATGTCGTGGATCAGCAGGATGGTCCGCTCCGGGTCGACCACCCACCGCAGCGGGCCGTCCGACCCGGCTGCAACGGGCATGGGGTAGGCGTCGATGGTCGGGATGGGCATGGTCTGGCCACCTTCCTCGCCGGGCGGCGGACGCCGACCGCGCCGGCCCCCCCCCCCCGCCCCCCCCCCCCCGCCCGGGAGGCGGGGGCAGGTGTTTTGGGTGGCGCCATCGCGCACCCCCGTCAACACCCCGGCGGGCCCCC
>NZ_JBHYXZ010000026.1:33254-60192 GCF_042752395.1 Actinosynnema sp. NPDC059335
TCTCGCGCTGGGGGCCCCCCCCTGATTCGACCCCCCATCTGCGCGGGCCCCCGCCGGGGGGGGCGCCCCCCCGGGGGGGGCCCCCCCCCCCCCCCCGCGCCGCGCCGCCGTCGACGGTGAGCGTCTGCATGGTGATGTGGGACGCGCGATCGGACAGCAGGTACAGCACGGCGTCGGCCACGTCGGACGGCTGCGCGACCTTGCCGAGCGGGATGCCGGTCCGGAACGCCGAGGGCACGCCCTCCACCGAGGCGCGGACCGCGTCGCCGTCGTCCCACAGGCCGGTCAGCATCGCGGTGTGCGTCGAGCCGGGCGCGACGACGTTGCAGCGGATGCCGTGCTCGGCCAGCTCCAGCCCGAGGCACCGGGTGAAGCCGGTCGCCGCGGCCTTGGACGCCGCGTAGGCCGCCATGTCCATCCGCGCGATGCCCGCCGCGTTCGACGCCACGGTCACGATCGCGCCGCCGCGCCGGGGGATCATGCGGGCCGCCACCGCGCGGCACAGGTTGAACACGCCCGTGCTGTTGACCGCGAACGTGGTCGCCCAGTCGTCGTCGGTGAGCAGGTGCGCCCGGCCGGTCCGCAGCACCCCCGCCGCGTTCACCAGCGCGCCGATCGGGCCCACCCGCGCCTCGACGTCCTCGACCATGGCCCCGACCGCCGTGCTGTCGGCCACGTCGACCGCGTACGCCCGCACCTGGTCGCCCTCCAGCTTCGCCAGGCCGTCCGACGCCACGTCGACCGCGACGACCGAGACGCCCTGCTCGACCAGCGCGCGCACGACGGCCGTGCCGATGCCGCCCGCCGCGCCCGTGACCACCGCCGTGTTGTCGTGGAACACGTCACTCCCCCCAGACCGCGGCGACCGCGAGGGCTTGCCCGGGGTTCAGCCTCGGGTCGCACAACGTCGTGTACTCGGCGCCCACGTCGGCCAGCCCGGCCTCGTCGGCCGCGCACTCGGTGACGTCGTCGGGCGTGGTCTCCAGGTGCAGCCCGCCCGCGACGCCGCCCGCGCCCGCGACGGCCTCCCGGAACGACCGGACCTCGCGGGTGATCGCGGTCAGCAGGCGGCTCTTCAGCCCTTCGGCGTTGGTCACCGTGTTGGCGTGCATCGGGTCGCACAGCCAGATGACCGGGTGGCCCAGCGCGCGCACGGCGGCGACCAGGGCGGGTAATCGTTCGGCCACCACGTCCGCGCCCATCCGCGGGATCAGCGTGAGCCTGCCCGGCGTGCGGTGCGGGTCGAGCCGGGCGCACAGCGCCAACAGGTCGTCGGCGGACGCGGTCGGGCCGACCTTGCACGCCACCGGGTTCACCACCGACGCCAGCAGGTCCACGTGCGCGCCGTCGGGCCGGCGGGTGCGTTCCCCGATCCACGGCCAGTGGGTCGAGCTGAGCACGGTGTCGCCGTCGGCGTCGCGTCGCAGCATCGGGAGTTCGTAGTCGAGCACCAGCGCCTCGTGGCTCGCCCACACGTCCCGGTCGCCCGAGGGGCCGCGCAGGAACGCCAACGCCGCGCGGGACGCGGTGTAGCAGGCGAGCATCCGGTGCGGGTTCGGCCGCCGCAGCTCGGGGTCCGGCTCCGGGCGGTTGACCATGTGACCCGCGTACACCGGCATCTCCACGCCGTCGACGCGTTCCACCGCGGCCGACCGGGGTTTGGCGAACTGGCCCGCGAACCGGCCGACGCGGATCACCGGCAGGCCCGCGCCGGCGGCCATCGCGCCCGCGACCGCGTCCAGCAGCCCCACCTTGCGGGTCAGGTCGCCGGGGCGGCACTCGGCCGGGTCCTCGGCGCAGTCACCCGCCTGCACGACCTGGGCGCGGCCCTCGGCCACCTCGGCGAGCAGCGCGCCGAGCCGCCGCACCTCCTCCACCTCGACCAGGCCGGGCATCCCGGCCAGCGTCGCGCCCACCTCGGCGGCGGCGCCCGCGTCCCAGGCGGGTTGGTGCGCGGCGGGCAGCGACCGTCGCCGCCGGATCTCGTTGTCCGGCAGCGCTCCGACACGATCCATCAAGTCCATGTGCCGAGCCTGCGGGACCGCGGGGCGCGATCGTGGCGAACCGGGTGGATCCGCGATCCAGTTCGTCACGGACGGTTCGACTGTGTCAGAACGTTGGGACAGACGGGTTTTCGCGCCTCCGCACGGGACCGGGGAGCGGACCCTCGGACCCGCTCCCCGGTGCCGCGCGCGTGCCGGCGTCAGTCGACGGCGGCCACCGGTTCCGCGACGGCGGCCCGGTCCGCGGCGCGCGGCTTGCGCAACGCGAAGCTCACCAGGATGCCGAGCAGGATGCCGATCGCGGCGACGTACACCGCGGACCGGAGCGTGCCGGTGGTGAAGCCGATGAGGCCGGGGTCGGCGACGGCCACCAGCACGGCGAGGCCGACGGCGGTGCCGACCTGCATCGCGGTGGACGTCATGGCCGAGGCGACGCCCTGCTCGCCGCCCGCCACACCGGACGCGGCGGCGATCCACATGCCGGTCCACGTGATGCCCTGGCCGATGCCGTAGAGCGCGACGCCGGGCAGCACGGCGAGGTAGGAGCCGCCCGAGTCGCCCATGCCGTAGGCGATGGCGGCCGTGCCGACGATGCCGATCGCCATGCCCAGGACCAGGATGACCCGCATGTCCACCCGGCCCGCCATGCGGCCGCTGATCTGCGTGCCGACCGCGATCAGCACCGCGGGCACCAGGAACGCCAGGCCGGTCTGCAAGGCGTCGTAGCCGTGCACGCCCTGGAAGAAGACGGTCAGGAAGTACGGCACGGTGCTGTAGGTCGCGCCGAAGACCAGCGCGATGGACATGGCGGTGCCGAGGCTGCGGTTGGCGAACAGGCGCAGCGGCATCAGCGGGTCTCGGCTGCGGCCCTCGACCACCGCGAACGCCACCAGCAGGACCGCCGACAGCACCGAGCTGATCAGCACCTCCGGCGAGGTCCAGCCGGACTCCGGGCCCTGCACCAGGACGAAGACGAGCAGCGTCACGCCCAGGGTCGCGGTGATCGCGCCGGGCAGGTCGAACGTGCGGCCCCGCTCGCGGGCCGGGTCGCGGGGGATGAGCGCGAACGCGACGAGCGTGCCGAGCCCGGCCAGCGGCACGTTGACGAAGAACACCGCCGTCCAGCCGAACGCGTCGGTGAGCAGGCCGCCGAGCAGCGAGCCGAGGCACAGGCCGCCGGCGCCGCACGCGCTCCACACCGCGAGCGCCCGGTTGCGCTCCCCGCCCTCCGCGAACATGGTGTTGACCAGCGACAGGGTGGCCGGGAACAGCAGCGCGCCGCCCAATCCCTGCAACGCACGCGCGGCGATCATCACGCCGGTGTTGGGCGCGAGACCGCCGAGCAGGGAGGCGACCGCGTAGACGGTGAGCGCCAGCACGAACATCCGGCGCCTGCCGAGCAGGTCGGCCGCCCGACCGCCGAGCACGAGCAGGCCGCCGAACGCGACGGCGTACGCGCTGATCACCCATTGCAGGGTCTGGGCGCTGAAGCCGAGGGAGTCGCCGATGTCCGGCAGCGCGACGTAGACGATGTTGAAGTCCACGGTGATGATCAGCTGCGCGAACCCGAGCAGCAGCAGGGCCGGGCCGAGCCGTCGAGCCTGGGGCGGGGCGGTGGGCATGGCGCTCCTTGTCGTGGCACCGTACGTCACTATACGTACAGTTGGAATGTACGTGGATGTTCGTACAGTCACGCAGCGCTGTCAAACGGCTCGCGCGGGTATGTCATTTCGCATGTACGCGTACACTCGACGTCGTGTCCGACGCCCACCACCCGACCCGCGACCAGATCCGCCTGGAGGCCGTGCTGACCGCGCTCGGCCACCCGTTGCGGATGAACGTGCTCCAGGTGCTCGCGGACGGAGGGGAGTACCCGTGCGGCGCGATCGTGGACGGCGTGTCGAAGTCGACGCTGACGCACCACTGGCGGGTGTTGCGGGAGAGCGGTGTCATCAACCAGCGCGCGTCGGGCCGGACGCTGCTGTTGTCGTTGCGGCGGGACGACCTGGACGCCCGGTTCCCGGGGCTGATCGACGCCATCCTGGCCTCGTACACGCCGGCCGACCCCGCCGAGCTCGTCGACGCCCGCTGACCCGAATCCCGGAGACCGACCGGCCGTGCGGCTCCTGGTAACCGCGGCCGGTGAAATCCCGGCGGCACACCCGGGATCCGCTGTGGAGCCACTCGCACCGGTCGGGTGTGACGTGTTCGCGGTTGATGCCGTTCTTCCCGACGCCGGAGGGAGACCTGTCGCGCCAGGACCGCGAACGGCGGGCGCGGTGGGACGGACCGTGCGCGGGCGGCGGCACCGTCGACACCCTCCGTTCCCGGCGGTGCCGCCGCGGTTCGGCTAGGACGACCGGCCGGCGACCAGCAACTCGGGCGCCCGGGAGCAGGCGTTGGCGGGCATCAGGATCGCGTGCGCCACCGACACCAGCGTGATGTGCCGGTGCCAGCCCGCGAACGAGCGCCCGGTGAAGTCCTCGATGCCGACCTGCGAGCTGACCTCCGCCACGTCCTGGCGCACCCGGTCGAGCCGGCGGGCCAACCGCAGCAGCCCCGCGCTCGACAGGTCGGTCAGGTCCGACAGCCACAGCTGCGGCAGGCCGTTGCCGTCCGGCGGCCACACCGCCAGCAGCACCAGGCGACCCGACCGCGCCGGGTCACCGGGCACCGCGACGTCCGCGGTCGCGCACAGCCGGAACCGGTGCGACGGGTCGGGCGCCACGGGTTGCCGCAACGGGTGCAGCGCGGGCCGCAGCGAGCGCAGCGTCGTGCGGACCCGCCGGTTGTCCGCCAGGTCGGCCACCACGTTCACCGACGCGTCGACCCGCATCACGAACGACACCTCGCGCAGCCGCAGCTGGGCGATCAGGGCCTCGGCGTCCGCGTCCCGCGCGTCCAGCACCAACGGCCGGGGCTGGACGTCCCAGCCGTCGGCCACCTCGAGCGCGGCGTTGAGCTTGCACGAGCCGGGCGTGGCCGACGACAGGTGCGCCGGGATCGCGGCCCGCCGCCGGCGCACCGGGTCGTTCAACCAGCTGTCGGGCAGCGCCAGCCGCCAGTTGACGGGGTAGCTGGTGTGCTCGGCGGCCAACCAGACGCCGTAGGCGTGCTGGCTGTTGGCGACCCGGCCCAGGTGCCGCACGAAGGCGTTCTGCACCCCGACCGAGTGCCGGCCGGACTTCGTGATCGCCATCGAGTCCACCACCCAGGCGATCGGCTTGACGGTGCGGTCCAGGTGCTCGGCCAACGCGCGGCGCACCTGCTGCCAGTCCCACGGCGAGTTGCTGACGAAGTGGTGCAGGCTCTGCTCGGCCGCGGGCCTGCCGAGCTGGGACGCGAGGTTGCGCATCGACTTGCGGCCCTCCGCGGCGAGCAGGCCGCGGACGTACAGCTCGCCCGCGCGCCGCTGGCTCCGCCTGGCCAACGACGCGAACACCCGCTCGCACAGCTCCGCGGCGTCCTCGGCCAGCCACTCCCGATCCAGCTCAACCTGTCTCGTCACGTGCGCATCGCTCATTTTTCGGCTCCCCACAGCGGCGTGTCGACCTGTTCGGGCGCGCCGTCCCGGCGAATAGCGGGAGTCGGCGCGTCCCGGCGTGCGTGGTCGCGCTGCGCGTACAGCCAATGACGGCCGCCCCCTCGACGGCCACGCGCCGCGCGCGATCCACTGACCGGTGCGAAACGTGCTCAGGTAGGAGGTTCTCCCAGGGTGACCGCCCCCCTTGCGCTGGTCACCGGTCGATGTGGCTCATGATGCCACGCCTGCGGGGAATCGGCCAACATTTGCGGGAACACATCAATTGCCCGAGTTGGTCGTCAATTCGGGCAAATAGCGTAAGCCGGTGGGGGGCGGCGTGGAATATTCCTTTGTAAAGAGCCGGTCGGTCGCCGAGGGTGACAATGCGGCGACCGACCGTTCCTTTATTCGGCGGCGGCTGCCACGCGTCGCGCCGCCCCGACGGATTCCGGTGTGCCCGTCGAGCCGTCGAACCGGGTGGCGCCGTGCAGCCAGGCGACCTTCTCGTACAGCTCCTCGGTCGAGAACCCGCCGAGCATGGCGTTGCGAGCCCGTGCGGCCTCTCCCGAGGGGTGGTACAGCCGCGTGCCCATGGCGCGGGCCACGAGCTGCGCGGCGGCCGTGCGCTCGCGCCGGTCTTCGACGAACGCCGCGAACGCGGCGGCCGGCTCGCGGCCCGCCAGCAGGTCGCCCAGGTGCACGGCGTCCTCCAACGCCATGCAGGCGCCCTGCGCGGCGTACTGCAGCATCGGGTGCGCCGCGTCGCCGAGCAGCACCACCCGGCCGTCCTGCCACCGGTCGACCGGGTCGCGGTCGCACAGCACCCAGCTGCGCCAGTCCCGCCCGAGCGCCAGCAGCGCCCGGATCACCGGCGCCGCGTCGGCGAACTCGGCGAGCACCCGCTCGCGCTCCACCGGCACGCCCACCACGACCTCGGTCGCGTCGTTGTCGCGGGTGACGGCGACGTTCAGCGACCGGCCGCCGTCGATCGGGTAGTGCACGAAGTGCCAGCGCGGCCCGGCCCACAACGTCACCGAGTCCGACCGGAGCCGCGCGGGCACCGACTCCATCGGGATGACCGACCGGTAGATCGTGTGCCCGGACACCCGCGGCTCGCCGTCGCCGACGAGCTGCGCCCGCACCGCCGACCGCAGCCCGTCCGCGCCGACCAGGGCGTCACCGCGCACCCGCCCGCCGTCGGCCAGCACCGCGACGACGCCGTCCCCGTCCTGCTCGTAGCCGACGACCGGGCTGTCCACCCGCAGCTCGACGTCGAGGTGCGCGCGGCACCGCGCCAGCAGCGGGGCGTACAGGTCGTTGCGGTGCACCACCGCGTACGGGTTGCCGAAGCGCTCGCGGTACTCGCCGAGCACCGGCATCGCGGCGACCTGCTCGCCGGTGACGGCGTCCATGAAGCGCAGGGCGTCCACGTGCACCGCCCGGTCGAGCACGGCGGCGGCGACGCCCAGCCGGTCCAGCGCGAGGAACGCGTTGGGTGCCAGCTGGATCCCCGCGCCCAGCTCGGTGAACTCCGACCGGCGTTCCAGCACCACGGCCCGGTGGCCGCGGTCGGCCACCGCGAGCGCGGTGGCCAGGCCGCCGATGCCGCCTCCGGCGACGATCACCCGTGACATCGTTCCTCCGCGTCCCGCCTCACGGCAGTTCGATCGACTGGGAGTGGCGGAACACGTCGCGCGGGTCCCACCTCGCCTTGACCTGTCGCAGCCTGGGGTAGTTCCCCTTGTAGTACAAGGTGGACCACGGCACGCCGGACGTGTTCTGCGCCGGGTCGCGCAGGTCGCCGTCGGGGTAGTTGATGTAGCAGCCGTCCGTGACGGCGTTGGACACCGGCACGCCCCCGGTGTCGGCGTAGACCTCGCGGTAGAGGTCGCGCAACCACCCGATGTGCTGCGCGTCCTCCGCCTGCTCGGTCCAGAACACCTGGTAGAGCAACTTGAACGTGGAGTCGCGCTGGCCGTTCGCGGTCGCGTTCTCGCGCACGCGGTTGATGTTGCCGCCGAACGACAGCATTGTCACCATGGCCATCGGGTTCGCGTAGTCGGCGCGGGTGAGGTGCTTGTGGATCGCGGCGATGTGCGCGGCGGGGAAGTTCCTGCGCATGTACGTGGACTTGTGCGCGCCGCGCAGCGTCGGGTTGGTCAGCACCGGGTTGCCGGTGCCGAGCAGGCGCGTGGCGGCCAACCACGGCAGCCGACGCGGCGCCGACGCGGGGGACGGGACCACCGACGTGCCCGCGGTGATCGCGGCCAGGTAGTCCCGCAGCAGCCCTTCCGCGTTCGGGACCGACGCGTCCTGCACGGTCAACATCACCAGGTTGCCGTTGGAGCGGTGGTACAGGGAGAAGAAGCTGCTCAGACCGATGTTCGGGCCGCCGGGCGCGCCGTTGGCCTCGTGCCACGCGCCGTAGTTGTGCACGAGCCGGGTGAACGCGGTGCGGTCGATCGCGCTCCACGGGAACTGCACGACGCTGACGATCACCTCCGCCGGCGGCTTGACCAGCAGGTCGGACGGGTTGGTCCCGGTGGCGCCCGGCGAGCGGAACCAGTACCGCGTGATGACGCCGAAGTTGCCGCCGCCGCCACCGGTGTTGCCCCACCACAGGTCGTGGTTGGGGTCGTCCGGGTCGCGCGTCGCGATCACCGCCCTGGCCACGCCCGACCGGTCGACCGTGACGACCTCGACGGCGTGCAGGTGGTCCACCGTCAGGCCGTGCACGCGGGAGAGCAGGCCGTACCCGCCGCCGCTGACGTGGCCGCCGATGCCCACCGAGTAGCACATGCCGCCGGGCAGCGTGACGCCCCACTCCTTGAACAGGCGGTCGTACACGTCGAGCAGCAGCGCGCCGCCCTCGACCGCGAACGCGCCCATCGCGGGATCCCAGTACACCCGGTCCATGCGGGACATGTCGATGACCACCTGCACCTCCGGGTGGTACACGAAGTCCTCGAAGCAGTGACCCCCGCCGCGGATGGAGATCCGCTTGCCCGCCCGCACCGCGCCCTGCACCGCGGCCACCACGTCGCGCGTCCCGCCCACCAGGTGGATCGCCTCGGGCCGCGCCGTCCACCGCGTGTTGTTGCCGGTGATCATTTGCGCGTACCGCGGGTCGTCGGGCGTCACGGTCGGCCTGCCGATGCGGCCCGACGCCTCCTCGGCCGTCGCGACGCCGCCCAGGGCGCCGCCCACCGGGCCGGTCACCGCCCCGACCAGGGCGGCGGTCGCCGAACCCGCCAGCACGCGCCTGCGGGATAACTCACGCCCAGTTTCTTCAGACATGGTCGCTCAGAGCCCTCTCGTCCTGGAAGGCGTCGAGTATCACGGCGGCCGCGGGCCGTCCGGCATCACGTGTTCTCGTGATTCGCGGTGGGCCCGACAAGGGGCACCGTGGGGGTCGTCGGTGACCGCGACCCGAGGGGAGCACGGTGAGTTTCACTCCGGACCAGCTGAAGACCGCGGTGCACGTGCCACCCGGCGCGGGACCGAGCAGGTGGGTGTTCGGCGACCGCTACACGCTCAAGTCGGGCCTGCACAACACCGGCCCGGCCTTCGGGCTGGTGGAGGCCGTCGTGCCCGCGGGCGGTGGGCCGCCCAAGCACGTCCACTACCACGAGGACGAGCTGTTCTACGTGATCGACGGCCGGTTGGAGCTGTTCACCGGCGAGGAGGCGGTGATCGCCGAACCCGGCGCGTTCATCTACGTCCCGCGCGGCGTCACGCACTCGTTCACCAACGCCTTCACCGACGACTGCCGGATGCTGCTGATGTTCCTGCCCGCCGGCAAGGAGCGGTTCTTCCTGGAGATGGGCGTCTCGGCCGACGACGGCGCGCCACCGCCCCCGCCGGAGCAGTACGCGATCGACCGGGAGAACGCGATCCGGCTCGCGCCCAAGTACGGGGAGAGGTACGTCTGATGCTGGTCGACGTGCACCACCACGCCATCCCGCCGGTGTACCGCGACGCGATGCGCGGCATCGACCCGATCCCCGGCGTGGACTACCCCACGTGGGAGCCCGACCTGAGCCTGGAGGTGATGGACCGCAACGGCATCACCGCCGCGCTGCTGTCGATCACCGCGCCCGGCGTCTCCTTCGCCGGACCGGCCGACGCGCCGAAGCTGGCCAGGCGGGTCAACGAGTACTTCGCCGAGCTGGTCGCGGCGCACCCGACGCGGTTCGGCGCGTTCGCCGTGCTGCCCCTGCCGGACGTCGCCGCGGCCCGCGACGAGCTGTCCTACGCGGTGGACCAGCTCGGCCTCGACGGCGTCAACGTGCTCACCAGCTACGGCGGCGAGTACCTGGGCGCGCCGGAGTTCGAGCCGCTGTTCGCCGAGATCGCCGACCGCGGCACCGTGGTCCACGTGCACCCGGCCGCGCCGCCCGCCCGGGACCTGGCCACGTTCGGCCTGCCGCCGTCGCTGTACGAGTTCACCTTCGAGACCACCCGCACCGCGGTGAGCCTGCTGTTCGGCGGGGTGCTGGACCGGCTGCCGCACCTGCGGTTGATCCTGTCGCACGCGGGCGGCACGCTGCCGTTCCTGGCCAAGAGGCTCACGTACGGCCCGACCATCGGTTCCTACCTGCGCGGCAAGCCGCCGGTCGACGTGCTGGCGTCGTTGGGCCGGCTGCACTACGACATCGCCATGTCGGCCACCCCGCACGCGCTGCCCGCGCTGACCGGGCTGGCGGGCGCGGACCACGTGCTGTTCGGCAGCGACTACCCGTTCATGCCGGACTGGCACACCGCGGAGAACGTCCGCGGTTTCGCCGGTCACCCCGGGTGGACCGACGAGCAGCGGTCGCGGATCGCGAGCGGGAACGCGCTGGAGCTGTTCCCCGCTTTGCGCGCGCGGATTGTGACTTAATCCGCGGGTTGTCATGAACTCCACGACGGGTTCGTTGACCCGCCGACCGCCCCGGCACACAGTGGCAGCAGGCCATCAGTGACCAGGGGGAGTTCGGATGTCGAACACGCGGGGATCGACCAGACCCGACACGACCGGCGGCTGGACGAGCCTGACGCCCGCCGAGGCGCGGGTGGCCGGGCTGGTCGTGCTGGGGTTGACCAACCGCGCGGTGGCCCGCCGGTTGGCCATCTCGCCGCACACGGTCGACACCCACCTGCGCCGCGTGTTCGGCAAGCTGCGCGTGCGCAGCCGCGTGGAGCTGACCAGGGAAGTCCTCTCCCGCGACCACGCCGCGGTGGCCGACGCCCGACCCGGTCGGGTCGTCAGCCCGCCTCGATCGCCTGCACGATGAGTTCGTTGCGGGCGTCCTGGCCCAGCGGCTCGGTGGTGTGCACGCCGTCGCGCAGGTACGCCGTGAGCCGGGTCGGCTTCGCGGCCAGGAACTCCGCCCAGCGGACGATGCGCAGGTTCGGGTGCGCGCGCTGGGCGTCGGCGAGCTGGAGGTTGATCCACGCGCTGTTGCGCTGGTCGGCGAGCTGCACGGCGGCGCTCTGGCCGGTGCGGGCGACCTGGACGTTGACCCAGTACACCGTCCGGCCCGGGCCGACGATGTCCAGCACGCGCTCCACCTGGGCGGCGAACACCGGCGGCGTGAAGATGTCGTTGGACCCGGTGGCCATCAGGACGCGGCCGGGCAGGCCGTAGGTCTGGGCCCACTGCGCCAGCGCGTCGACGGCGGGCGCGGTCGGGCGGCCGGACCAGTTGTGCACGGCGATGACGTCACCGGTGCGGCCGTGCAGCCGCTGCGCCAGCGAGTAGCCGTCCTGCACGGAGATGCTGTCGCCGAACATGAACAGCCCGTCGGTGTCCAGCACCGGCCTGATCTGGGTGAGCGTCGAGATCGCCCTGGACGAGTTCTCCCACGGGCCCAGCGCGCCGGAGCCGTAGCCGTCGGCGAAGGCCGCCGGCGCGGTCAGCACCGTCGAGCCGACCGCGACCGCGCCCGCGGTGAGCAGCCGGCGGCGAGTGGTCCTGCCCGTGCTCACGACACGACCTCCGGTTCGGTGGAGCGGGTCGCCGACGATCGGTGCATGGTTGTGCCTCCCCGGTCTCTGTCACGCCGTGCCGCACGCTACGCGCCCCGCCACGCCGGGGAGGCGGGAATGAGGAGGATGACCGTCCGACGTGGGCGGGGATCGCCGGGGGGGGGGGGCGGGGGGCCCGCCCCCCCCCCCCCCCCCCCCCCCCCCCCGCCCCCCCCCGCGCCCCCCCGCGCGGGGGGGGGCGGGCCGGGGGGGCTGGCGGAGAGGGGCCCGCCCGCGCGGGGGGGGGGGGGGGGGGGGGGGGGGGGGGGGGGGGCCCCCCCCCCCCCCCGGACCCGGCTCACGCCCGCCCGTGCAGTCGCGCCAGCGCCTCCTCGGCGGTCAGGCAGCCGGCGGTCGTCAGCTCCAAATTCGCCAGCGAGGCGGTGTGCGCGGCGTCGTCGGCGGCGGTCACGCAGTCGCGCACGACGTGCACGGTGAAGCCCAGGTCGGTGGCGTGGCGCGCGGTCTGCTCGACGGTCAGGTTCGTGGCCACCCCGGTCAGGAACAGCGTGTCGACGCCCTGGTCGGCCAACCGGGCGGCCAGGTCGCTGCCGGCCAGGCCGGAGAGCTTCTGGTTGTCGACCACGGTCCCCGCCGTGCCGGTCACCTCCGGGATCAACCGCGCGCCCGGCGCGTCCGGCCGGAACCTCTCCTGCACCTCGCCGACCGCGCGCATGAACCCCGTGTTGCGCACGAGCCCGCCTTCGCCTTCGGGGATGGTGAACCGGGTGAAGAACACCGGCACACCTGCCTGCGCGTGGAACCGCGCGGCCCGCTCGACCACGCCGCTGCGGGCGACCGGCTCGGCGAGCATGGGTCCGAAGAACCCCTCGGGCTTGATGACGTTGACCTGCCAGTGCAGCGCCAACACGGCTGCTCGCTGTGCGTCCGGGCTCATGGTCGCCGATTGTGCACCGTGGTCGAGGGGAGTCGTCAGCACGTCCCGCAACCTGTTCGGCGGGAAGCGATGTCGGCCGCGTTGTCGTGCCCGGGGTCGCCCGAGCCGAGGCGCGGCACCCCCAGGGCGGGCGGTGCCGACCCGATCACCCGTCTACCTTGACCGGTATGACCAGTTCATCACCCGCGTTCCGATCGCTGTTGCGCGCCGTCGGCGGTGAGTGGGAGCCCGTCACGAGCGGGGAGTCCGGAGCCGGCGTCTTCCGCTCGGAGGACGGGTCGCGCTACGCCAAGTGCGTGCTCCCCGGGGAAGTGGCTTCGCTGGAAGCGGAGCGGGATCGCGTCGCCTGGCTCGGCGGGCACGGGATCCCCGGTCCCCGGGTGGTGGACTGGCGCGGCGGCGCCGATGGCGCGGTCCTGGTCACCACCGCTGTCGCAGGCGTGCCCGCGGACAGCGTGCCGGCCCCGACCCTGATGTCGGCGTGGGGGGCGATCGCGGATGCCGTGCGCGGGCTGCACGCACTGCCGGCACGCGACTGCCCGTTCAGCCGCGATCTCACCTCGATGCACGCCAGGGCACGCGACGTCGTCGGCCGCGGCGCGGTGAAGCCGGAGTTCCTGCTCGTGGAGGACCAGCGCACGCCTCCGGAGGAGTTGCTGGCGCGCCTCACCCCGCAGGTCCAACACCGCCTGGCGCAGGAAGCCGACGACACCGTCGTCTGCCACGGCGACCTGTGCCTGCCCAACATCATCCTCGACCCGGACTCGCTCACGGTGGCGGGCTTCGTCGACCTCGGCCGGCTGGGGCGGGCCGACCGCTACGCCGACATCGCCCTCCTGCTCGCCTCCTCCCGGTTGGAGAAGTGGACCGACGACCGGCAGGCGGACTCGGCGGACGAGCTGTTCGCCGCCCGCTACGGCATCGCCCTCGACCGCGACCGGGAGCGCTTCTACCTGCACCTCGACCCCCTCACCTGGGATTGATCCCGCTCGGCTCGTGCGGCAACGTCCGCGTGATGGCCGGCGGACCCGGTGCCCACCGCCGACGGCTTCCCGGCCGGGATCGTGCCGCCGAGCGGTCTGCCGGCCCGCATCGGGTTCTCCGCCGACGGCGTCGCGTGGACGACGCTCGCCACGGCGGGGGCGCGGCAGGTCCGCCGGGGCTACTACCTCTACACGGCGTACGTGGCGCGGCCCGCTCCCGGTTACCGGCGCGGCGTGCACGACGGCCACCCGACGTCGGCCAAGCCGGCCACCAGCCAGGTGGTGCACCTGGTCCAGCCGGTCACCGGGTCGCGCGCGGTCCGTGCCCCGCACTCGCCTTCGTGCGGCGCATGGACGCGTGCGACCGGGCCCGGCGACGAGGTCCTTCCGCCGGCATCCGACGGGCCCTGCCCGGAGGGCGGGCTCAGAAGGTGAAGCGCGGCGAGGTGGAGGACAGCACGGCGTGCGCGGGGTCGCCCGACCAGGCCCGGGTCACTTCGGCGGCGAGGTCGTCGAGCAGCTTCGGCACGTCGGTGTCGGCGGTGGGGTGCAGGGCCTCGACCACGATCAGTGCCGAGGCGGTGGTGTCGCGCACCGCGGACAGGCCACTCTGCCGGTTGGTCCAGCGGCGTGCGTGCGCCCGGTTCCGCGCATCGACGAAGACGACCTCACGCGGCTCGGGGTGTTCGGTCTCGCCGGAGAACGTCAGGTACGCCTCGTCGCCCGCGGCGTGCCGCACTTCGAGGTGCCCGGCCACGTTGGCCAGGTCGAACACGGCGATCGGGATCGCGTAGGCCAGCGAGACGGCGTTGCACAGGTCGACGAGGGGGTGGATGGCGGGCAGCGACCGCTCCTTGCGGAACCGGCGCAGCAGGGATTCCGACGCGCACCGGTACTGCGTCGGCTTGAGGCCCATCCTGGAGAACGCGCGTCGCCACGCCTGGATCTCGGGCAGGTCGCTCTCGGTGCCGCCGGCCAGCCGCTGCTCGGCGACGGCGCCGTAGTGCTCGACCCGGTCCCGGACCGACCCACCGGGGTCGATGCCCGTGACGCGCAGGACGCCCGCGCGGAGCTCGGGGAACTCGGCCCACATGTCGGGCGAGTGCTGGAAGTGCACGCTGTACCTCGCTGATCGTGAAGGGGCCGGCGCAAAACCGCGGGCGCCCGACGCGTCCGGGGCCCGGCGGCGGACCGAACCCGGTGGACGTGATGGCTGATCCAGGTTTCCACCGTGCACGCCCCCCGCCGAGGAACGCGCCCGCGTGGTGCAGCGCACCCTACCGGTCCCCCGGGGATCACCTGGAAGAGCGACCCCGGTAGGGCGGGCACAGGGGAGTGCCGCGGTCAGGACAGCAGGGCGCGGGTGGCGGCCTCGACGTCGGGCTGCCGCATCAGGCTCTCGCCGACCAGGTAGGCCGGGACGCCGACCTTGGCCAGCCGGTCGAGGTCCTCCGGCGCGGCGATACCGCTCTCCCCGATCACCGTGCGGTCCGCGGGCACCAGCGGCGCGAGCGATTCGCTGGTGGCGAGGGTGGTCTCGAAGGTGCGGAGGTCGCGGTTGTTGATCCCGACCAGCGGCGAGCGCAGGGCGAGGGCCCGCGCCAGCTCGGCCTCGTCGTGCACTTCCAGCACGACGTCCATCCCCAGTCCCAGCGCGGTGTCCTCCAGGTCGCGGGCGGTGGCGTCGTCCACGGCGGCGAGGATCACCAGCACGCAGTCGGCGCCCCACGCGCGCGACTCCACCACCTGGTACGGGTCGAACAGGAAGTCCTTGCGCAGCACGGGGAGCCGCACCGCCGCGCGGGCGGCGGCCAGGTGTTCGCGCCCGCCCTGGAACGACGGCCCGTCGGTCAGCACCGACAGGCACGCCGCGCCACCGGCCGCGTAGGCGCGGGCGTGCGCGGCGGGGTCGAAGTCCGCGCGGATCAGGCCCTTGGACGGGCTCGCCTTCTTGATCTCCGCGATGAGCGCCGGCTCGCCCCGCGCGGCACGGGCGTCCAGCGCCGCCCGGAACCCGCGTGGCGGCGGGGCCGCCGCGGCGTCATGCTCCAGGGCGGCGAGCGGCCGGTGCCGCTTGGCCGCCGCGACCTCCTCGCGCTTGTACTGCTCGATCCGCTCCAGGACGTGTGCCACGACCCGCTCCTTCAGCCTTCGTTGGACACCGCGACCAGCCGCTCCAGCCGGTCCAGCGCTTGACCGGAGTCGACCGCCTTGGCGGCCAGGTGGACGCCGTCGGCCAGGTCGGCGGCCCGCCCGGCGGCCACCAGCCCGGCCGCCGCGTTGAACACGGCGATGTCCCGGAACGCGCCGGGCTCGCCGCGCAGCACCGCGAGCAGCGCGGCGGCGTTGGTCGCCGCGTCACCGCCGACGAGGTCGCCGGGTGCGCTCCGCGGCAGGCCCACGTCCTCCGGGGCGATCTCGTGGACGCGGACCTCGCCGCCCTCCAGCGAGGCGACCGTCGTCGGACCGGTGGTGGTGATCTCGTCGAGGCCGTCGGAACCGTGCACGACCAGTGCCCGCTCCGACCCCAGGGCGCCCAACACCTCGGCCACCGGCACCACCCACTCCCGGGAGAACACGCCGATCATGTGCCGCCGCACGCCCGCGGGGTTGAGCAGCGGGCCGAGCAGGTTGAACACCGTGCGCGTGCCCAGCTCGACCCGGACGGGGTCGACCCGGCGCAGCACGGGGTGGTGCACCGGGGCGAACATGAAGCCGATGCCGACCTCGGCGACGCACCGCGACACGCCCTCGGCGCCGAGGTCGACCCGCACGCCGAGTTCGGCGAGCACGTCCGCGGCGCCGCAGCGCGACGAGCGGGCCCGGTTGCCGTGCTTGGCCACGGTCACGCCGGCTCCCGCCACGATGAGCGCGGCACAGGTGGAGACGTTGTACGAACCGGAGGAGTCGCCGCCCGTGCCGACGACGTCCACCGTGTCCGGCGGGGCGGTCACCCGGACCATCCTGGTGCGCAGCGCCGCCACCGCGCCGGTGATCTCGTCGACCGTCTCGCCGCGCAGCCTCATGGCCATCAGCACCGCCCCGACCTGCGCGGGGGTGGCGTCGCCCGACGTCATGGCGGTGAACGCGGCCGTGGACTCGGCGACGGTCAGCGTCGCGCCGCCCGCCACCTTCCCGACCAGCTCCTTGAACTCAGCCACGGGTCGCTCCTCCGGTCGGTCCCGTTCCGGGCGCGTCGAGCAGGGGCAGGTGGAGTCCGCCGCTCTCCGGCGGCAGCGGCAGGTCCCAGCCGGGGGCGACGCTCTCGCGCCGGTAGGGCGTCCGGTCGGTGACCGCCGTGTCGAGCGTGCGGGCGAACAGGTGTCCGCTGTGGACGGCGGCGGCCATCAGGGCGGGCGCCAGGCAGTCGCCCAGCCGCACCACCCGGCGCACGCCCGCCTCGCGCAGCGCGTCCGGCCGCGCGGTCAGCTCCCGGTACAGCCCGTCGTTGGGCAGCGACCCGGTCACCAGCACGACCGCGTCCACACCGACCTCGACCTCGACGCCGGTGTAGACCGACGCCAGCCGCGCCGCGCCGGGCCCGACGCGGGTCAGCGCCGTCGAGGTGTGCACGGCCGCGCACACCTCCATGACGCGGCGCTGCACCTTGCGCTGCTCACCGGTGTACTGGGTGAACGACGACACGAGGCTGTCCGGGGTGGCGAACACGACCTCGCACCCGCGGTCGGCCAACCGCTCGGCCACCACACCGCCCATGTAGTAGTGGTCGTCGTCGAACACGAGCACGCGCCCGGAGGGCAGGCGCCCGTCCATCACGTCGTCGGGCGTGAACACCGGGACGAGGTCCAGGCCGGGGATCGGCAGGTCGTGGTAGCGGCCCGTGCCGTCGCGCCGCCAGGTGGACCCGGTGGCCACGGCGATCAGCGAGCACTCGGCCTCCAGCGCCAGCTCGGCGGTCATCTCGCTGCCGCGCACGACCTCCACGGTCCGCAGGCCGCGCAACTGGCCGACCCGCCAGTCGCTGACCCGTCGCCAGCTCGCCAGGCCCGGCAGCGTGCTCTCCCGGACCGACCTGCCACCCAGCTCGGCGTCCCGCTCCACCAGGAGGACCGGGTAGCCGCGCCGGCCCAGCGCGCGGGCCGCCTCCAGGCCGGCCGGACCGGCGCCGACGACGAGCACCGCGTCGTCGGTGTCGCGGGGCGCGATCCGCTCGGGGTGCCAGCCGCGCCGCCACTCCTCGCCCATGGTCGGGTTCTGCGTGCAGCGCAGCGGCGCGTTCACCTTGTCCCACGCCACGCACACGTTGCAGCCGATGCACTCGCGGATGTCGGCGAACCGGCCCTGCTCGATCTTGCGGGGCAGGAAGGGGTCCGCGATCGAGGGGCGGGCGGCGCCGACGAAGTCGAGCGTGCCGTCCCGGATCATCGACACCATGAGGTCGGGGGAGGTGAACCGGCCGACACCGACGACTGGTTTGGTGGTCACCGACTTCACGAACTTCACGTGCTCGCGTTGGTGCCCCTCCTCGACGAAGCGCGCCGTGCCGCCGTCGTCCTCGAACCGGCTGAGGTTGACGTCCCACAGGTCGGGCAGCTCGGCCAGCATCTCGACCACGTCGCGCGCCTCGTCGACCGACGACGTGCCGCGCGGCCCCACCACGCCGTCCACCCCGATGCGGATCGCCACCGCGCAGGTGTCGCCGACCGCCTCCTTGGCGTCCTCGACCAGCTCCCGCAGCAGGCGGGCCCGGTTCTCCAGGCTGCCGCCGTACTCGTCGGTGCGGTGGTTGTGCCGCCGTGACAGGAAGTGCCCGGGCAGCGTCATGTCGTGGCCCGCGTACACGTAGACGATGTCGAACCCGGCGCGGCGGGCGTTGAGCGCGGCCTCCCGGTGCCAGCGGCGGAAGTCGCGGATGTCGGCCTTGTCCATCTCCCGCGCCGAGATCGGGAAGACGCCCCGGGTCGGTGTCGCGCTCGGCGCGAACGGGACGGTGCGGCTCTCCAGGTTGGCCACGTGGTGGCCGTTGTGCGCCAGTTCCACGCCGGCCAGCGCGCCGTGCTCGTGGATCAGGCCGGTGGTGCGGGCCAGGTGCGGGATGTCCTGCTCGTCCCACAGGCGCAGCTCGCGCGGGTGGTTGCCGGAGTGGTGGACGTCGCACTGCTCGGTGCACACCACGCCCCACCCTCCTTCCGCCTTGACCTCCCGCATCCCCGCGAGCGCCGCGGGGTACGCCCGGCCCATCCCGTTGCAGTGCGGCACCTGGAAGAACCGGTTCGGCGCCGTGACCGGGCCGATGCGCACGGGTTCGAACAGCACGTCGTAGCGAGCGGGACGCGTCACGCGGTGTCCTCCGTCGGGGGAACCGGCCCGCGCGGGCGGGCGCCGAAGATCGCGCTGCCGACGCGCACGTGCGTCGCGCCTGCGCGGATAGCGGTGGTGTGATCGGAACTCATGCCCATCGACAGCACGGCGAGCCCGTTGCGCGCGGCGAGGTCGGCGAGCAGGGCGAAGTGGGGCTCGGGCGGCTCGTCGGCGGGCGGGATGCACATCAGGCCCGACACCGCCAGGCCGTGCTCCTCCCGGCAGGTGTCGAGGAAGGCGTCCACCGCGTCCGGGAGCACGCCGGCCTTCTGCGGTTCGGCCCCGGTGTTGACCTGCACCAGCAGCCGGGGCTGCCGTCCCTGTGCGGCGCACTGCCGGGCGAGGGCGGCGGCCAGGGCCGGCCGGTCGAGCGAGTGGATGGCGTCGAACAGCGCGACGGCGTCGCGCACCTTGTTGCCCTGCAACGGTCCGATGAGGTGCAGCTCGACGTCCGGGTGGCGGTCGCGCAGCCCCGGCCACTTGGCCTTGGCCTCCTGCACCCGGTTCTCGCCGTACACGAGCTGCCCCGCCGCTATCGCCACGTCCAGCACCTCCGGCGGCACCGTCTTGGACGCGGCGACGAGCGTGACCGAGGACGGCGTCCGGCCCGCCTCGGCGCAGGCCTCGGCGATGTCGCGGCGCACGGCCGCCAAGCCGGACCGGACATCGACCGCGGCGACGGGTCCGGTGGTGGTCACGGGCGGCCTCCGGTGCCGTGTCGCGTCAACCTACGAGCTGCTTCATCTCGGGCAGCAGGTTGCGCCACTTGTCCAGCGCGTCACCCCGCTGCGTCACCAGGTGGGGTATGCCGTCCGCGTCCACCAGCACCTCGGCGGCAGGCGGCACGTTGAGGAACTCCATGTGCTGCGTGGCGCAGTAGGCGCCCACGTCGAGCACGAGCATGTGGCACCCGGCGCCCACGCCGTCGGGCACGAGGTACTCGCCGGGCAGGAGGTAGTCGTGCCGCAGGATGGTGCGGCCGCGAATCGCGGCGGGGGAGCCGCCCGGCGCGTCCCCCGTGCCGATGAGCCGCATGTCGGCATCGAGGAAGGCGGTGTTGTGCCTGCGGTCGCGCAACTGCGCGGAGGGCATCAGCATCCGCGTGCCGTCGGTGACGAGGATGTCGCCCACCGGGGTGGTGATGATGTCCCGCTTGACGCCGAGCAGCAGCACACCGATGTCGGCGAGCACGTCCCGGGCGGGCTCGAAGAGGAACCGCACGTGCTCCGGCACGCGGTAGCGGTCGGCGAGCCGGCGCAACGAGGCGAAGTACCCGTGCCAGTCGAAGTGCTTGTCCGCCTCGTCCCAGCCGGCGTAGTCGAAGCCGTGGCCGCCCGCGAAGTTGACCGACTTCGCGGTGGGGAAGTGCTCGGTGAACATCGAGAACAACGTCTCGATGACGCCGATCATCTCCTCGCGGGAGTTGCCGCTGCCGCAGTAGACCTCGAAGCACTCCAGGTCGCGGCCGTGGGCGTCGAGCAGCGCGGCCAGCCGCGCCAGGTCCGCCGGCTTGATGCCCGGCTTGCCCGAGCCGAGGCTGTCGATGCGGGCGCTGATCGACTTCGCGCCCAGCTCCAGCGCGTGCTCGACCTCGGCCAGGCTGGAGAAGAACGCCGGGTAGCCCGTGTCGGCCCAGAACGCGATCTCCTCGTCCGACACGTGACCGGGGGACACGATGAACTTGTCGAACCCGAACGAGGCGAGCACCTCGTGCTCGGCCGGGATCTGGATCAGCACGCCGGCGCCCAGCTCCTGGAGCGCCTTGAGCACGTGCGGGTTGGAGTTGGGGAAGAACGGGACGTACAGCTCGACCCGGTGGTCCAGCCCCGCACTCCGCGCAGCGTCGAGGATGCGCGTGACGTTGCGGCGCAACTGCTGCTCGCTGTAGACGAAGACCGGGGTGCCGACCTGGTCGGCGATCGCCCCCAGGTCCACGTCCGACACCCAGCCGAGGTCGGTGCTCGCGGTGGGGTCCGGAGTGGGGTTCTCGATCGTTGAGGACACGCTGCCTCCCGCTTGGTGCGGTCCGGTGCCGGGGATTCACGGCGCGGCTCGACCTGGTTCGTGCGAATTAAGGCGCCCGCCGACCTGTCGGGTGGCGGGAGAAGGGCAAACGAAAGTCGCGGGGTGAATCCAGTACTCGAGCGGGTTGGAATACTCGATTGAACTTGGCCGATGCTATGTCCCCGGCGAGAGGGGCCACAACTGCCTCGGTTGTCAGACTAACCGATCGGCCTAGTTTGAGCGTTCGGTGACGGGCTGTCCGAGGGGTGGGAGCCGTCACTGCCCTGTTCGGGTGGCCAAACGCGCACGTCAGGCACTTGTCCGGGCGAAACCCGGTCACGCGAAGTGGTATTCCAGCGACAATGGAATGCATCGAAACGCTATGCATGCCGGCTTTGTGCGGGATTCCGAACCGCGATCCGGCCGGCCCGCGACGCTCGATCGGCATTGTCGCGATGCGCCGAACGGCCACGCGGACACCGTGCCTTTGCTCTGTTCCTGATGGGGTACGGTGTCGTCGGGTTGGTCGACCGTGTCGATCGGGGCGACTCCGTTGGCCCATTCTGCCGTCGGACTCCCCCTTTCGAAGTAATTGTGAGGAGCGCGCCGGTATGAACCCGCAGGGAACGTGGAACGACACCGCGCGCACGGTCCCCGACACCACGCTCGCCGAGTTGGCGCGCGCCGCGGCGGAACGCTCACCGGACGCGGTGGCCGTGGTGGCCGACGGCGCGGAGTTGACCTACGCGGCGTTCGACGACAGGGTCGCCGCGCTGGCGCGCGCGCTGCGGGCGCGCGGCGCCGGACGCGGCCGGATCGTCGCGGTCGCCCTGCCCCGCTCGATCGACCTGGTGGTGGCGCTGCACGCCGTGATCCGCGTCGGTGCCGCGTACCTGCCGGTGGACCCGGACTACCCCGCGGAGCGGGTCGCCTTCATGCTCCGCGACGCCGATCCCGTGCTGCTGCTGACCGCGGGGGACGTCGCAGTGCCGCGGCTGGACGGGCTCCCGGTGCTCTTCGTGGACGATGTGCCCGCCGCGGGGGAGGGTGCGGGACCGGGGCCGCGCCCGGACGATCCCGCCTACCTCATCTACACCTCCGGCTCCACCGGGCGGCCCAAGGGCGTGCTGGTGCCGCACCGCGCGATCGTCAACCGCCTGCTGTGGATGCAGTGGCGCTACCCGCTGTCCGACCGGGACCGCGTGCTGCAGAAGACGCCGTCGAGCTTCGACGTCTCGGTGTGGGAGTTCTTCTGGCCGCTGATCACGGGCGCGGGCCTGGTCGTGGCGCGACCCGACGGGCACCGCGACCCCGCCTACCTGGCCGGGCTGATCGACGCCACCGGGGTGACCACCGTCCACTTCGTACCGTCGATGCTGCGCGCGTTCCTCGACGACCCCGCCGCGGCCGGGTGCCGCGGCCTGCGCCGGGTGCTGTGCAGCGGCGAGGCGCTCCCGGTCGACCTCGCCGAACGGTTCCACACCGTGCTCGACGCCGAGCTGCACAACCTGTACGGCCCCACCGAGGCGGCGGTGGACGTGACGGCCTGGGAGCACGTCCCGGAGCCGGGCGCGCGTTCGGTGCCCATCGGCCACGCGGTGTGGAACACCCGCACCCACGTGCTCGGCCCGGACCTGCGCGTCCTGCCCGTCGGGGAGGTCGGTGAGCTGTACCTGGCGGGGATCCAGCTCGCCCACGGCTACGCGGGGCGGCCCGGGCTGACCGCCGAGCGGTTCGTGGCCGACCCGTACGGCCCGCCGGGCACCCGCCTGTACCGCACCGGCGACCTGGCCCGCCGGCGGGCGGACGGCGCGCTGGACTACGTCGGCCGCGTCGACGGCCAGGTCAAGCTCCGGGGCCTGCGCGTCGAGCTGGGCGAGGTCGAGGCCGTCCTGGCCCGGGACCCGGCGGTGTCCGCCGCCGCGGCGGCGGTGCGCGAGGACCGCGTCGGGGTCCGCCGCCTGGTGGGCTACCTGACCCCGGCTCCGGGCCACGTGCCCGACCCGGACGCCGTCCGCGCCTCGGCCGCCCGGGTGCTGCCCGAGCACATGGTGCCCTCGGTGCTGGTGGTGGTGGACGCGCTGCCGCTGTCCCCCAGCGGCAAGCTCGACCGCGCGGCGTTGCCCGAACCGCCCGCCGCGCCGGCCGGCGCCGGCCGCGCACCCGCCACGGAACGCGAACGGGTGCTGTGCGCGCTCGTGGCCGGCGTCCTCGGCCACGACCGGGTCTCCGCGGACGACGATTTCCTCGACCTGGGCGGCGACAGCATCACCTCGGCGGTCCTGGCGGGCCGCGCCCGACGCGCCGGGCTCGCGCTGACCCAGGGTGACGTCCTGGCCGCCCGCACGGTCGAACGCCTCGCCGTGCTCGCCGCGCCGGCCGTGCCCGCCACCGCCCTGCCCGCCCCGCCCGCGGTGGACGCCCCCGCCGCGCGGGCGCTGCTCGGCGACGTCGAGCTGTGGCCGTTGGCCCCGTTGCAGGAAGGGCTCCTGTTCCACGCCCTGTACGACGACGTGGACGTCTACGCCGTGCAGGTGACGTTCACCCTGGAGGGCGAGGTCGACGCGGCGCGGCTGCGCGCCGCCGCCGGCGCGTTGCTGGACCGGCACCCCGCGCTGCGGGCCGGGTTCCACCACGAGGGCCTGCCCGCACCGGTGCAGTTCGTCCGCCCGTCGGTCGAGCCGGACTGGGCCGAGGCGGACCTGACCGACCTGGGGCCCGACGCCCGCGCGGCGGCCCTGGCGGAGGTCGCCGCCGCCGACCGCGCCCGCCCGTTCCGCCTCGCCGAGCCGCCGCTCGTGCGGTTCACGCTCGTGCGCCTCTCGGCCACCGAGCACGTCGTGCTGCTGTCCCACCACCACGTGGTGCTCGACGGCTGGTCCACGGCGGCGCTGGTCGGCCAGTGGCTGGCGCTGGCCGCGGGCGCGGACCTGCCGCCGGTCGCCTCCGGCTACCGCGACTACCTGGGCTGGCTGGCGTCCCGCGACCGCGGCGCGGCGCGGCGGGCGTGGGCGGAGGAGCTGGCCGGGGTCGAGGAGCCCACCTTGATCGCGCCGGGCGCGTCCCGCGGCGGTGGCGCCTTCGCCGAGGCCGCCGTCGTGCTGACCACCGAGGACACCGCCCGACTCAACGCCGGCGCGCGCCGGCTCGGGTTGACCACGGGCACGGTCGTCCAGGGCGCCTGGGCGTTGCTCGTCGGTCAGCTCACCGGCCGCGCCGACGTGGTGTTCGGCACCGCCGTCGCCGTCCGGCCACCCGAGCTGCCCGGGGTGGAGGAGGCGGTGGGCCTGCTGCTGAACACCGTGCCGCTGCGGGCGCGCCTGGACCCGGCGCGGTCGGCACGCGACTTCCTCGCCGACGTCCGGCGCAGCCTGACCGACCTGGGCGAGCACCACCACGTCGGCCTGGCCGACCTCCAGCGCCTGGTCGGCCTAAACGAGCTGTTCGACACCCTCACCGTGATCAACAACCAACCGCCCGCGAGCGCGCCGCCCACGGGACCGCGCCTCGGGCCGCTCGCCGGCACCCGTCCCAGCCACTACCCGCTCGCGCTCTACGCCCTGCCCGGCGACCGGCTGGAGTTGCGGTTGCGCCACCGCACGGACCTCGTGGCCGGCGACGTCGCCACCCGGATCGGGGAGCGGCTGGCGCGGCTGCTCACCGCGCTCGTGCAACGGCCGGACGCGCCGCTGGCCGCCCTCGACCTGACCACGCCCGCCGAGCGCGAGCAGGTGCTGGTCGCGCACAACGCCACCGCCCGGCCGCTGCCCGCCGAGGACCCGGCCGCGCTCATCGGCCGGCCCGGCGCGCACCCGGACGCGATCGCGCTCGTCACGGCCCGCGAGACCCTGACCCGGGCCGAGCTGGACGCGCGGGCCGACCGGCTCGCCCACCACCTGCGCGCCTCGGGCGCGGCGCCGGACCGGTTCGTCGCCGTGGCCCTGCCGCGCACGGCCGACCTCGTGGTGACGCTGCTGGCGGTGCTGCGCTCGGGCGCGGCCTACCTGCCCGTGGACCCGGAGTACCCGGCCGAGCGGGTCGGGTGGATGCTCGCCGACGCCCGGCCCGCCCTGCTGGTCACCGACACCGCCACCCACACCCGGTTGCAAGAGGACGGCCTCGGCGCCGCGACCCCGGTCGTCGTCCTCGACGACGCCGACGTGCGGGCACGGCTCGACGCCCGCCCGGCCACGCCGCTCGACGTCGTGCCGCACCCGGACAGCGCCGCCTACGTCATCTACACCTCCGGCTCCACCGGGCGGCCCAAGGGCGTGGTGATCACCCGGCGGAACCTGCTGAACTTCCTGCTGGCCATGCGCGACCGGCTCCGGCTCGGCCGGGACGACCGGCTGCTCGCGGTCACCACCGTGGCCTTCGACATCGCGGTGCTGGAGCTGTACGTGCCGCTGATGGGCGATGCGGCCGTGGTCCTCGCGCCCCGCGACGCCGTGGTGGACCCGGTCGCCCTGGCCGCCCTGTCCGCCCGGAGCCGGGCCACCGTGGTGCAGGCGACGCCGTCGTTGTGGGCGGCCCTCGTGGAGCAGGTGCCCGACGCGCTCACCGGCCTGCGGGCGCTCACCGGCGGCGAGGCGCTGCCCGGGAACCTGGCGGTGGCCCTGCGCCGGCTCGGCGCGGAGGTCACCAACCTCTACGGGCCGACCGAGACCACCGTGTGGTCCACCGCCGCCGCGGTGGGCGACGCACCGCCCACCATCGGATCGCCCATCGACAACACCGCGTGCTACGTCGTGGACGCCGCCCTGCGGCCGGTGCCGCCCGGGGTGGCGGGGGAGCTGTACCTCGCGGGTGCGGGCGTGGCGCGCGGCTACCTGGACCGGCCGGGGCTGACCGCCGAGCGGTTCGTCGCGGACCCGTTCGGACCGCCCGGCTCGCGCATGTACCGCACCGGCGACCTGGCCCGCTGGACCGCCGACGGCGAGCTGGAACACCTGGGCCGGGTGGACCACCAGGTGAAGGTGCGCGGTTTCCGCATCGAACCGGGCGAGGTGGAGTCCGCGCTCACCGCCCTGCCGGCGGTGGCGCGGGCGGTGGTCGTGGTGCGGGAGGACCGGCCCGGCGACCGGGCGCTCGTCGCCTACGCCGTCCCCCGGCCCGGCGCGGTGCTCGACCCGACCGCCGCGCGGGCGGCGCTCGCCGCCACCCTGCCCGCCCACTTGGTCCCGGACGCGGTGGTGCCGCTGGAGGCGTTGCCGCAGACGCCGAACGGCAAGCTGGACCGTCGGGCGCTGCCCGCGCCGCACCGCCCGGCGGCCGCGGCGGGACGCGCGCCCCGCACGCCGCGCGAGGCCGTGCTGTGCGACCTGGTCGCCGAGGTGCTCGGCGTGCCCGCCGTGGGGCCGGACGACGACTTCTTCGAGCTGGGCGGCCACTCGCTGCTGGCGATCCGCCTGGTCGGCCGGATCCGGGCGGTGTTCCGGGTCGAGCCGACCGTGCGGGCCCTGTTCGACGCGCGCACGCCCGCCCGCCTCGCCGCGTTGCTCGGCGCGTCGCCGCAGGCGCGCCCACCCCTGGTCCCGGTGCGGCGGCCGGAGCGCGTGCCGCTCTCGCCGACCCAGCGGCGGCTGTGGTTCAGCGACCGCTTCGAAGGGCCCGGCGCCACCTACAACATCGTGGTGGCGCTGACCCTGCCGGGCGAGGTCGACGCCCGGGCCCTGCGTGCGGCGTTGGGCGACGTCGTGGCCCGCCACGAGGCCCTGCGCACCGTGTTCGCCGAGCACGACGGCGAACCGCACCAGGTCGTCGTGCCCGCCGACCGCGCCGTGCCGCCGCTCGACGTGTCCGAGGTGGACGCCGACGCGCGGCGGGACGTGCTGCTCGGCCTCGCGCGCCGGGGTTTCGACCTGGAACGCGACCTGCCGCTGCGGGCGCACCTGCTCACCTCCGGTCCCGCCGACCACGTGCTGCTGCTCGTGGCGCACCACATCGCCACCGACGGCTGGTCGCTGACGCCGCTCGTGCGCGACCTGGCCGCGGCCTACTCCGCCCGCGTGGCGGGTGGTGCGCCCGCGTGGGCGCCGCTGCCCGTGCAGTACGCCGACCACACGCTGTGGCAGCGCGAGTCGCTCGGCACCCCCGACGACCCCGGGGGGCCCCCCGCCCCACACGAAGTATGGCGCACAACGCACGCCGCCCAGCCCCACCCGCAGGGACAGCCCGCCCACCCCCCCCCCCCCCC
>NZ_JBHYXZ010000026.1:60202-75430 GCF_042752395.1 Actinosynnema sp. NPDC059335
CCCCACTGGGGGGGGGGGGGGCGCTCGCCCCCCCCCCGGCCCCCCGCGGGGGCCCCCGCCGACCAGCTCGACTTCTGGCGCAAGACGCTCGCCGACCTGCCCGACCGCCTGGAACTGCCCGCCGACCGGCCGCGCCCCGCCGAGCAGTCCCGCGCGGGCGGCAACGTCGAACTCGACCTGGACGCCGGGCTGCACACCGCCATCGCCGACCTCGCCTCCCGCAACGGCGCCACCGTCTTCATGGTCGTCCAAGCCGCCCTGGCCGCCATGCTCACCCGGCTCGGCGCGGGCACGGACATCCCCCTGGGCACACCGGTCGCGGGCCGTGACGACCCGGCGCTGGACGACCTGGTCGGCGTGTTCATCAACACCCTGGTGCTCCGCGTGAGCACCGGTGGCAACCCCTCGTTCCGCACCCTGCTGGAACGGGCGCGGGAGAGCGCCACGGCCGCGTTCGCCAACCCCGACGTGCCGTTCGAGCGCCTGGTGGAGGAGCTGCGGCCGGCCCGCTCGCTGGCCAGGCACCCGCTGTTCCAGGTCATGCTGGTCTTCCAGCGGGAACTGCCCGCGACGGTGGACCTGGGCGGGGTCGAGGCGGGCGTCGAGGTGGTGAACGCCGGCGTCGCCCAGTGCGACCTCACCGTCGAGGTGCACGAGCGCCGCGGCCCCGACGGCGCGCGCCTCGGCATCCGGGGCATGGTCGAGTACAGCACCGACCTGTACGACCGGCGCACGGTCGAGGAGCTGGTCGAGCGGCTGGTGCTGTTGCTGCGGGGCGCGGTCGCCGACCCCGACACCCCGGTCGGCGACCTGCCCGTGCTGTCCGCCGCCGAGGCGCGCGGTGTGGCCGCCGACTGGATGGGCAGGACGGACCCCACCCACCTCCGCCCGGTCCCCGAGCTGTTCGCCGCCCAGGCCGCCGCGACCCCGGAGGCGACCGCCGTCGAGTGCGCCGGCGCGAGTGCCACCTACGCCGAGCTGGACCGGCGCACCGACCGGCTCGCCCACGCGTTGATCGCCCGGGGCGTGGGCCCGGAGGACATCGTCGCCCTGGCCATGCCCCGGTCGGTGGACCTGGTCGTGGCGTGGCTCGCCACGATGAAGGCCGGCGCCGCCGTGCTGCCGCTCGACCTGGGCTACCCCGTGGAGCGGGTGCGCGGTCTCGTGGACGACGCCCGCCCGGTGCTGGCGCTGACCCTGTCGACCGCGCCGCCCCCGGACCTCGGCGTGCCCGTGCTGGATGTGGACGGCCCCGCCGCCGAGGGCCGCGACGCGCCGGTCACGCCGGAGGACCGGCTCGGCCCGCTGACCGTCGACAGCGTCGCCTACGTCATCTACACCTCCGGTTCCACGGGGCGGCCGAAGGGCGTGGCCGTGACGCACCGCGGGATCGGCAACGTGGCGCACGCGCACATCGACCCCGTGGGGATGGGACCCGGCAGCCGCTTCACGCTGCTGGTGTCCATCGGGTTCGACGTCGCCATGTCCGACATCACGGTGGCGCTGACCAGCGGGGCGACGCTCGTGCTGCCGCCACCGGGATTCGTGGCCGCCGGTGAGGAACTCGGCCGGTTCCTGGCGGACGAACGCGTGACCCACATCAACCTGGTCGCCTCGATGCTCGGCTCGGTGCCCGGCCCGCCGCCGCTGCCCGCGCTGCGGGGTCTGTTCGTCGGCGGCGAGCCGCTGTCGGCCGAGCTGGTCGCGGCCTGGTCCCCGGACCGGTTGATGATGCAGGCGTACGGCCCGACCGAGACCACCGTCGTGGCCACCATGAGCGAGCCGCTGTCCGGTCCCGGAACTCCGCCGATCGGCCGGCCGGTGGCGAACTCGGTGGCCCGCGTGCTCGACGGCCGCCTGCGGCAGGTGCCGCCCGGTGTGCCGGGGGAGCTGTACATCGGCGGCGTCGGCGTGGCGCGCGGCTACCTGCACCGCCCCGCGCTGACCGCGGAGCGGTTCGTGGCCGACCCGTACGGCCCGCCGGGGGCGCGCCTGTACCGCACCGGCGACCTGGTGAAGTGGCGGCGCGACGGCAACCTCGACTTCCTGGGCCGGGTGGACCACCAGGTGAAGGTGCGCGGCTTCCGCATCGAACCCGGCGAGATCGAGGCCGTGCTGGCCGCCCGGCCGGGCGTGGCGCAGGTCGTGGTGGTGCCGCGCCAGGAACGCACCGGCGGCAAGCGGCTGGTCGCCTACGCGGTGCCCGAGCCGGGCGCGGTGCTCGACCCCGCCGCGTTGCGCGACGACGTGCGGGCCGTGCTGCCGGACTACATGGTGCCCTCGGCGCTCGTCGTGCTCGACGCGTTGCCGCTGACCCCCAACGGCAAGGTGGACCGGGCCGCGCTGCCCGAACCCGCCCCGGTGCGGGCCGGGGCGGGCGCGCCGCCGCGCACCCGCGCCGAACGCCTGCTCGCCGGCCACTTCGCCGAGGTCCTGGGACTCCCGGCGGTCGGGGTGGACGACGACTTCTTCGAACTGGGCGGCCACTCGCTGCTCGCCACCCGGCTCGTCGGCCGGGTGCGCGCCGCGCTCGGCGTGGACCTCGGCATCCGCGCGGTGTTCGAGGCGCCCACCGTGGCGCAGCTCGCCGTCGTGCTCGACGGCACGACGTCCGCCGTGCCCGCGCCGCGGCGGGTCGAGCTGCCCGACGCCGTGCCGCTGTCGGCCGCCCAACGCAGGCTCTGGTTCCTCAACCGGCTCGACCACGCGGGCGGCGTCTACAACCTGCCCCTGGCCGTGCGCCTGACCGGCCCGCTCGACCGGAACGCGCTCGTCGCCGCCCTGGGCGACCTGGTGGACCGGCACGAGGCGCTGCGCACCGTCCACCCCGACGACGGCGACGGGCCGCGCCAGGTCGTGCTCGACACCGCGCGGGCCTTCCACCCGCCCGCCGTCGTGCGCGTGACCGAGGACGAGCTGCCGGGCCTGCTGGCGTCCGCCGCGGCGCGCGGCTTCGACCTGACGCGCGAGCCGCCGCTGCGGACCGAGCTGTTCGAAGTGGACGACGAGCGGCACGTGCTGCTCCTGCTGTTCCACCACATCGCCGCCGACGGCTGGTCGGTCGGTCCGCTGTGCCGCGACCTGTCCGCCGCCTACGCCGCCCGCCGCGACGGCCGCGCACCCGACTGGGCGCCCCTCCCGGTGCGCTACGCCGACTTCGCCGTGTGGCAGCGGGACCTGCTCGCGACGGAGGACGACCCCGACAGCGCCGTCGCCGCGCAGGTCGCGTTCTGGAGGTCGGCGCTGGACGGGCTGCCCGAGGCGGTGCCGCTGCCCGTGGACCGGCCACGTGCCGCCCGCGCCGCGCACCGGGGCGGCAGGACCGCGCTGCGCCTGGACGCCGAGCTGCACCGCGACCTGCTGTCGCTGGGCCGCTCCGCGCGGGCGAGCCTGTTCATGGTGCTGCACGCGGGTCTGGCCGCCGCGCTGACCCGGCTCGGCGCGGGCCCGGACATCCCCGTCGGCACGCCGACCGCCGGGCGCGTGGACAGCGTGCTGGACGACGTGGTCGGCTTCTTCGTCAACACCCTGGTGCTGCGCGTGGACACGGGCGGCGACCCGACCTTCGCCGAGGTGCTGGACCGGGCGCGCCGGACCGACCTGGCCGCCTACTCCCGGGCCGACGTGCCGTTCGAGCGGCTGGTGGAACTGCTCAACCCGACCCGTTCGGCCGCGGTGAACCCCTTGTTCCAGACCATGCTGGTGTTCCAGGAGGACGACGACCCGCTGCCCGTCCTCCCCGGACTCGTCGTGGCCCCGGAACCGGTGGAGCTGCCGGTGTCCCGGTTCGACCTGACCGTGCGGTTCACCGCCCGCACCGGACCGGACGGCCCGGCGGGCGTGGACGGCGTGGTCGAGTACGACCGGGACCTGTTCGACGACGACACCGCGGACGCCTTCGCCCGCCGGCTCGAACTGCTGCTGCGCGCGGCCGCGACCGCGCCCGGCACCCCGCTGTCCGAACTGGACTTCCTGCTGCCCGCCGAGCGCGCCGAGCCGGGCCGGTGGACGCCGGTCGACGTGCCGCCCCGGCCGGTGCACGCGATGGTCGAGGAGCAGGTGGCCCGCACCCCGGACGCGGTGGCGGTGGTGGCACGCGGCGTCGAGCTGACCTACCGGGAGCTGGACGCCCGCGCGAACCGGCTGGCCCGGCTGCTGGTGGCGCGGGGCGCGGGACCGGAGCGGGTGGTCGCCCTGGTCGCGAGCCGCACCGCCGACACGGTGGTCGCGCTGCTGGCCGTGCTCAAGGCGGGCGCGGCCTACCTGCCGGTCGAACCGGACCACCCGCGTGAGCGGGTCGCGTTCGTGCTGGACGACGCCCGCCCGGTCCTGCTGCTCGCCGACGCCGCCGCGCGCGCCGCCCTGCCCGCGACCGACGTGCCGGTCCTGACCCTGCAGGACGCCGCGGCGGCGGACCACCCGGCACACCCGCTCACCGACGCCGACCGGACCGCGCCCGTGCTCCCCGCCCACCCGGCCTACCTCATCTACACCTCCGGCTCGACCGGCCGGCCCAAGGCGGTGGTGGTGGAGCACCGCTCGGTCGCCGACTACCTGGCCTGGACCTCCCGCGAGTACCGGGGTCCGGCCGGGGTGGCGCTGGTGCACTCGCCGATCTCGTTCGACCTGACCGTGACGGCGCTGTTCACCCCGCTGGTCACCGGCGGACGGGTGGTGCTCGCGCCGCTGACCGACCCCGACCCGGAGGGCGCGGCGGCGCTGCGGCGCACCCCCACCACGTTCCTCAAGGCCACCCCGAGCCACCTGCCGCTGCTGGAGCTGCTGCCCGACGAGTTCTCCCCGACCGAGGAGCTGCTGCTCGGCGGGGAGGCGCTCACCGGCGAGGCGCTGCGGACCTGGCGGCAGCGGCACCCCGGCGCGACGGTGCGCAACGTCTACGGCCCCACCGAGGCCACGGTCAACTGCGCCGAGCACCGCATCGCGCCCGGTGACCCCGTCGCGCCCGGACCGGTGCCCATCGGCCGGGCGCAGGCGGGCGCGCGCCTGTACGTGCTCGACGACGACCTGCGGCCGGTGCCCACCGGGGTGCCCGGCGAGCTGCACATCGCCGGCACCGGGCTCGCCCGCGGCTACCTGGGCCGCCCCGGGCTGACGGCCGAGCGGTTCGTCGCCGACCCGTACGGACCGCCCGGCTCCCGGATGTACCGCACCGGCGACGTGGTCCGCCGGCGCGCGGACGGCGAGTTGGTCTTCCTGGGCCGGGTGGACGACCAGGTGAAGCTGCGCGGCCACCGGATCGAACCGGGCGAGGTGGAGGTCGTGCTGACGGCGCACCCCCACGTGGAGCGCGCCGTGGTGGTGGTGCGCGAGGACGTGCCGGGCGACCGCCGACTGGTCGGCTACCTCGTCCCGGCCGTCGGCACGGCCGCGTCGGAGGTGGACGTCGACGCGGTGCGCGCCGCCGCCACCGGCGCGCTGCCCGAGTACATGATGCCGTCGGCGCTGGTCGTGCTCGACGCCGTGCCGCTGACCCGCAACGGCAAGGTGGACCGGGCGGCCCTGCCCGCGCCCCGGCACGACGGCCCGGCGGGCACGGCCCGGTCGCACCGCTCGCCCCGCGAAGCCGTGCTGGCCGGGTTGTTCGCCGAGACGCTGGGCGTGCCCGCCGTGGGACCGGACGACGACTTCTTCCGGCTGGGCGGGCACTCGCTGCTCGCCGTCCGCCTGGTCGACCGCGTCCGCTCCGCGCTGGGCGTGGACGTCGGCATCCGGGGCGTGTTCGAGGCCCCGACCCCGGCCGCGCTGGCCCGCCTCGCCGGGACGGCTCCCGGCACGGACCTCGACGTGCTGCTGCCGCTGCGACCGGGGGGCGACGACTCGCCGCTGTTCTGCGTGCACCCCGCCGTCGGCCTCGGCTGGGTCTACTCCGGGTTGTTGCGCCACCTCGACGTCCGCCACCCCGTGCACGCCCTGCAGTCACCGCTGTTCACCGGACCCGCCGGGGACGTCGCGTCGGTGGAGGACCTGGCGGAGCGGTACCTGGCCGAGATCCGCGCCGTGCACCCCGCCGGCCCGTACCACCTGCTCGGCTGGTCGTTCGGCGGCCTGGTCGCGCACGCCCTGGCCACCCGTCTCCAGCGGATGGGGGAGGAGGTCGCGCTGCTGGCCCTGCTGGACGCGTACCCGCCGGCCGGGCGACCGCAGACCGGGTGGGACGAGGCGACCGTGCTCGACGCCATCCTGGACTCCCTGGGCCTCCCGCCCGCGGGCGACGGCACCCACAGCGGCTTCCGCGCCGTGCTCGCCGAGCGCGGCAGCCCGCTCGCGGCCCTCGACGAGCACGTCGTGACCGCCATGGTCGACGCCTTCACCACGCACCTGGAGCTGACCGCCGCGTTCACCCCCGACCGGTTCCGGGGTGACCTCGTGCTGTTCCGCGCCACCGCCGACAAGGCCGACGGCGTGGCGCCGCCGTCGGCGTGGGCGCCGCACGTCACCGGAACCGTCGCGGTGACCGAGGTGGACGCCACCCACGGGGGGCTGCTCGCCCCCGGACCCGCCGCCGAGATCGGCCGCGTGCTGGGCGCACTGCTGGCACGACCAACCGGAGGAGCACGATGACCAACCCGTTCGAGGATCCCGACGCCACGTACCGCGTGCTCGTCAACGACGAGGGACAGCACTCGCTCTGGCCGGACTTCGCCGAGGTCCCCGCCGGGTGGACCGTCGCCCACGACTCCGACACCCGCGAGGCGTGCCTGGCCTACGTCGAGCGCCACTGGACCGACATGCGCCCGCGGAGCCTGGTGGAAGCCTCGGCCGAGGACTCCTCGCCGCGATGACCCGCACCCGCAACCCGTGGCACGTCCTGCTGGTGCTGTGCCTCGGGCAGTCGGTCGCGCTGATGGACACCACGATCGTGAACGTGGCCATCCCCGCGATCGTCGAGGGCACGGGCGCGACCGTGAACCAGGTGCTGTGGGTGCTCAACGGGTACGTGCTCACCTACGCGGTGCTGATCGTGACCGGCGGTCGGCTGGGCGACCTGTTCGGGCAGAAGCGCGCGTTCATGGCGGGACTCGGCCTGTTCATCACCGCGTCCGCGCTGTGCGGGCTGGCCGCCGACCCGGTGCAGCTGATCGCCGCCCGGCTGCTCCAGGGCGTGGGCGGCGCGGTGCTCACCCCGCAGGCGCTGGCGATCGTGTCGCACATCTTCCCGCCGGAACGGCGCGGCGCGGCGCTGGGCGTGTGGGGCGCGTTCGTCAGCGCGGCGGCGGCGATCGGCCCCACCGTGGGAGGGCTGCTCGTGTCGTCGCTGGGGTGGCGGTGGGTGTTCTTCGTGAACCTGCCGATCGGCCTGGCGGCGATCGCGCTGAGCGCGGTGGTCGTGCCCGACCTGCGCGGCGCCGGGAGGCGGCGGCTGGACGTGCGCGGCACGGTGGTGCTCATGGCCGCCCTCGCCGCGCTGGTCTACGCCCTGCTCGAAGGGGCGCGCCACTCCTGGGGCCGGCTGTGGGGCCCCGTCACGGCGCCGGCGCTGGTGGTGGCGGGCCTGGTGCTGCTGGTGGTGTTCTTCCTCGTGGAGCGGAGCCGGCAGGACCGCGACCCGCTCGTGCCGTTCGCCGTGCTGCGCGACCGCGAGTTCACCGTCATGTCGTTGGTGGTCGCCGCACTGCCCTCCGGCCTGGGCGCGATGCTGCTGCTGACCAGCATCAACCTCCAGTTCGGGCGAGGGCTGTCCGCCGCGGCCACCGGTCTGGCGCTGGCGGTGGCCCCGCTGGTGTCGGTGCTGGTGTCGCCGTTCGGCGGCCGGCTCACCGACCGCTTCGGCGGCAAGTACGTGCTGATCGTCGGGTTCGGGCTGTTCGCGGGGGGGATCGGCGCGCTGGCGCTGGCCGCCCGGCCCGACGTGGCGTGGACCGCGTCGGTGCCGGGCCTGGCGCTGGCGGGGGTCGGCATGGGGGTGGTGTTCTCCCCGCCGGCCACGATCGCCATGCGTGGGATCCCGCCCGCCCTGTCCGGCGCGGCGTCGGGCCTGTTCAACATGACGCGGCTGGGCGGGAGCCTGCTCGGTGCGGCGGCGGTCGGCGCGGTGCTGCAGAGTCGGTTGGCGGCGTCGTTCGCCGAAGTGGAAGGGCTTCCCGGTGACGTGGGCACGGCGGTGCGCCGATCCGTCGCGGGCGCCGAGGGCGTGGACCTCGCGGCGGTGCGGGACCTCGGCGGCCCGTCCTGGGACACGGTGTTCCAGCACGCCGTGCTGGATGCCGTGCGGTGGACCTACCTGTTGCCGGTCACGATAGTGGTGGCCGGGGCGTTGGGGGCGCTGGCGGTGCGGGCGCGCGCACCGGACGCCGTGCGCTGATCGCGTGCCGCTGCCGCGGAGGCGTGATCGTCGAACACGCGGGTCGAGCGGGTGGCGGGCCGAGGCCGGCGTCGCGTCGGACCGCCACCCGGCCCCCGCCCCGACCCGGGTGCCGGCCGACACCGCCGCGATCGCCTGCGCTCGACGGGCACCGGTGTCGGCCGACCGGACCCTCGAACGGAACCGGCGCCCCCCGACGTTCGTGGGGAGCCGCCGGTCGCGTCGGAGGCGGTGCTACCGCAGGCCGCGCTCGATCGCCTCGATGATCCGCGGCCGCAGGCCGGACGGCGGGATGATCGCGTCCACCGAGCCCACCTCCACCGCGCGCCGGATGCTGTGCACCCGGTCGAACTCGGCGGCCACCTCGGCCAGCTTCTCGGCCCGCACGGCGGTCCGGGTGCTCGCCAGTTCGGCGGTCAGCGCGGCACGCTCGCCGCCGCTGGACTCGGCCACGGCCGCCTCCAGCTTGCGCACCCGGGGGTCGTTCGCGGTGCGGCCGTCGACGTCACGGGCGAACACGACGGCCGCCGCCGGGGCGCCGCCGATGACCGACGCGAACGAACCCTCGACGGCCAGCACCGTCATGTTCGGGTTCAGCGCCTTGGAGAACACCACGAACGCGCCGCCGTGGTAGCGCGAGATCACGCAGAACACGATGGGGCCGCGGAAGTTCACGATCGCGCGGCCGATCTCGGCGCCGTACTCCAGCTGCAGCTCGCGCATCGACTCCGGCGAGCCGTCGAACCCGGACAGGTTCGCCAGCACCACCAGCGGCCGGTTGCCGCTGGCCGCGTTGATCGCCCGCGCGGCCTTCTTCGACGACTTGGGGAACAGCGTGCCCGCCGTGTAGGAGTCCGGGCCGTCGGTGGGCGGGAACCCGTGCCGCGGCACGGTCCGCGACTCGATGCCCAGCAGGCACACCGGGATGCCGCCGAGGTGGACGTCCTGCACCACGGCCGTGTCCGCGTCCGCCATGCCGCGCCACCGCTCCAGCACCGGGTGGTCCTGGTCGGCCAGCGCCCGCATCACCGTGCGGATGTCGAACGGCTTCTTGCGGTCCGGGTTGGCCTCGACCGAGAAGATCTCGCCCACGGTGGTGAACGGGCTGTCCGCCGAGCTGTGCGGGAACGCGCACACGTCGCGGTCCGCCGGGTCAGAGGTGGACGCCCGGCGCGGCGTGCTCTCGCCCGGCGCGACGAAGCTGTGCTCGTAGTGCGACATCAGCACGTCGCGGGCCGCGCGCAGGTCCGGCGCCCAGTACTGCGCCTGCCCGTTCGGGCCCATCACGCGGTCGTAGCCGCCGATGCCGAAGTTGTCCTCCGCCGACACGCCGCCGGAGAAGTCCAGCGACTGCTTGCCCGTCAGCACCATCGCCGAGTCCGGCGTCATCACCAGGATGCCCTTGGTGTGCATGAGCATCGTGGCCTCGGCGTTCCAGTACGGCTGGGCGCCGACGTTGATGCCCGCCACCACGACGTTGATCTCGCCGCCCGCCTGGGTGAACTCCACGATGCGCTTCAGCGCCGCCGCCACCCAGTCCATGTTCTCCGTGCCGGACGACATCGAGATCCGCGCGCCCGCGGACAACGCGAACCACTCGACCGGCACGCGCATCCGCTGGGCGAGGTCCAGCGCCGCGATGACCCGCGCGCACTCGGGCTCGGACAGCGCGCCCAGCGCCTTGGTCGGGTCGCCCAGCAGCGCCACCCGCGTCATGCCCTCGGGGTGCTTCGCGGTGGGCGTGCTGACCGTGCCGACGACGATCGCCGCTGTGTTGCGCCCGCGCGGCCGGTCCACGGCCACCAGCCCGCCGTCGACCAGGTCGTGCTCGACGAACGACCCGTCGGGGCCGGTGAGCACGTCGATCAGCTCGTACGGGTAGACGGTGCCGCGGCTGCGGGCCCGCAGCACGTTCTGGCGGTAGTCGTCCAGCGGTCGGACCGGGGCGGTCGGCGGCTTCCCGGCCGACACCCGCAGGCCACCGGCCGCGTCGTCGCCGATGCGCACGGCGATGTCGACCAGCGACCCGGTGGCCGCGTCGCGGCGGCGGGCCAGGAACAGCACCTCCTCCAGGTCGAGACCGGTCGTGGTGGGCAGCACGCGCTGCGCCACCGCGTCCAGGTTCTCCACGCCGAGGTCGGTCGGCGGCCACGCGTAGAGCACGATGCGGTTGGTCGCGGGCCGGTGACCGCCACCGTGCCGGCTGCGCGCCCGGCGGATGGCGTCCAGGCAGGCCGCCAGGACGTCCTCCGCGGCGGGCAGCGCCACGATCCGGCCGTCGTCGTCGCGCAACGGCGTCAGGTCGCGCACCTGGGCCAGCGCGACCAGGCGCTCGTCGGACGGGTTCTCCTTGGCCACGCAGCGGTAGAGGTAGACCTCCTCGTCCAGCGACGGCAGGCGGGTCAGGTCGAAGTCGCGCAGCCGGTCGAGCTGCATGCGCTCCGCGATGCGCGGGTGCAGGCCCCGCACCAGGCGTTCCTCCACCACGCCCGCCGGCGACCTGCGGAACGTGAAGTGGTGGTGCATCGCCTCGTCCCGGCGGCCCGCCACGGTGGTCGTGATGCGGTCCAGGCCCGCCGGCAGCGGCTGCGCGGCCAGCAGGTCGCTCAGCTTCGCGGCCATCTGCTCGTGCTCGGCCGGCCCGTCGGTCCACGTCACGTAGACGTCGGCGACCAGCGGCGCGTCACCGGCCACCTCGCCGAGCCCGCGCACCGCGTCGGCCAGCGCGGGGAAGTCCACCGCGGTGCTCACCACGCGGGTGTTCGCCGCCCGGTTCTCGGCCAGCACGAACACGCACCCGGCCGCGTCGGCCGACCGGATGCCGGTGAGCGCGTCGTTGCCGTAGTAGCGGCGGGCCAGCACTTCGAGCAGCGGCACGGGGTCGGCGCCCGGACGGCCGATGCGCTGGCCGAGCAGCCGCACCAGCGGCTCGGGGCTCGCCACCATGGCGGCGATCCGCTCGGCGCGGTCCGGCGCGTCGGGGTGGCGGTCGAGGTGGATCAGGTGCTTGCGCACCTCGGTGTGCACGCGGGCGCGGGAGCGCCGCAGCAGCGGCTGGGCGAACCAGCGGAACACCACGCCGCGTGCGAGGTCCGACACCGCCGGGAACCGGACCTGGGTCGCGGCGACGAGGTGCTCCAGCGCCAGGCCCACGGTGACGCGGTCGGCCTCGGCGGGCGGCCCCTCGGTCAGCCACTGCCTCAGCAGCGCGGCGACCACGGCGGAGTCCGACGCGGCGCGCTGCTGGGCGAGGAAGATGCGGAAGACCGCCTCCTCCAGCGCGGGCGTGCGCTCCAGGTCGGTGACGCCGTAGTTGGCCAGGGCCGTCGTCAGCCGCTGCCGGAACGTGTCGGACACGCCGGCCCGGTCCGGTTCGAGGCTGCGCAGGTAGGTGTGGAAGTACTCGCGCGGGCTCAGCACGCGGCTGTCGGGCTGCTCCTCGCCGACGGGCCGGTTGCGGCTCAGCTCGGACAGGTCCGCGAACACCCGCAGCAACCCGGCCTCCGCCGTCAGCGGGCGCTCGGGCAGCCCGGCGCGGGCGGCCAGGTAGTCGGCCTGGAGGCGGTCGGTGCGCGCCGGGTCGGTGTCGAAGCCGAGCAGCAGTTCGCGCAGGTCGCGCAGGTGGCGCTCGACCGCCTGCGCCGGCGGCTCGCCCTCGCCCCCGGCCGGCAGGTCCAGCTCGACGGCCGGACCCTGCCCGACCGGCGCGGCGGCCCCCTCGGCGTCACCCACGGGCTCCAGCCGCAGCAGCGGGGCGCCCGCGGGCACCTGGCTGCCCACCGACACCGCCGACTCGCGCAGGCGTGCCCGGAACGGCGCGCGCAGCACCGTCTCCATCTTCATCGCCTCGAGCACGAGGACCGGTGCGCCGGCCTCCACCTCGTCGCCCACCTCCAGCGGCGTGGCCACCACGAGCGCGGGCATGGGGGAGCGCAGCACGCCGCCCTCGTCACGGCTCACCCGGTGGCTCACGCCGTCGACCTCGACGTGGTGCACCGGGCCGTGCACGCCGGTCACGACGCGGAAGCGCACGCCGTTGACGGTGAGCTGGCCGGTGTGCGCGTCGAACCGGTGGACCTCGACCTCCGCCTCGCGCACCGGCCCCGACGCGGCCGAGACGCCGACCCGGAAGCGCCGGCCGCCGGTCCGCGCGACGTGCACGCGGTAACCCTGGCCGCGCAGGGTGAACTCCAGCGTGCGGCCGGCTTCGTGGCGGGTGTGCGGGCGGCCTCCGCGCGCGGAGGTGAACAGCTGCTGGTGGGCCAGGCGCTCCTCGTCCTGGTAGACCTCGATCGCGGCGGAGGCCAGGGCGATCGCGGAGTGCCGGTGCACGACCAGGCCGCCCTCGGCGCGGACCCGGTCGATCCAGCCGGTGTCGGCCGTCGCGTCCACGACGGCGGGCTCGTCGAGCAGTTCGAGCACGAAGCTCTTGTTGGTCGCGCCGCCCTCGATGATCACGGTGGTCTCGGCCAGCGCGCGGCGCAGCCGGGCCAGCGCCTCGGCGCGGTCGCGGCCGTGGGCGATGATCTTGGCGATCATCGAGTCGAAGTCCGGCGGGATGCCGTCGCCCTCGCTGACGCCGGTGTCGACCCGGATGCCCGGACCGGAGGGCAGCTCCAGCCGCTCGATGCGGCCGGGGCACGGCGCGAAGTCGCGGTCGGGGTCCTCGGCGTTCAGCCGGGCCTCGATGGCGTGACCGGTCTCGACGGGCTTGACGCCCTCCAGCCGCCCGCCCGAGGCCACGTGCAGCTGGGCGCGCACCAGGTCGAACCCGGTGGTGATCTCGGTGATCGGGTGCTCGACCTGCAGGCGGGTGTTGACCTCCAGGAACGCGAACTGCTCCTCGCCCGGGTGGTACAGGAACTCGACGGTGCACGCGCCCCGGTAGCCCACCGCCAGCGCCAGCCGCTCGGCCGACGCCTTCAGGTCGGCGACCTGACCGGGCCGCAGCACCGGCGACGCCGACTCCTCGATGATCTTCTGGTTGCGCCGCTGCACCGAGCAGTCCCGCACGCCCAGCGCCCACGCCGTGCCCTGGCCGTCGGCGATGACCTGCACCTCGACGTGACGGGCGCCGGTGACCAGGCGCTCCAGGAACATCACGCCGCTGCCGAAGGCGCGCTCGGCCTCCTGGCTGGTGCGGTCGAACGCCTCGACCAGCTCCTGCTCGGAGGTGATCATGCGGATGCCCCGGCCGCCGCCACCCGCGGTGGCCTTGAGCATCAGCGGGTAACCGACCTCGCGGGCGGCGCGCAGGGCCGCGTCGAGGTCCTCGACCTCGCCCCGGCTCCACGGCGCGACCGGGACCCCGACCTCCTCGGCGATCAGCTTGGCGCCGATCTTGTCGCCGAGCTTGCGCATGGCCTCCGGGCTCGGTCCGATGAAGGTCACGCCGATGCGCTCGCACAGCTCGGCGAACGCCGGGTCCTCGGCCACGAAGCCCCACCCGACCCAGGCCGCGTCCGCGCCGGACTCCACCAGCGCCTTCTCCAGGACCGCCAGGTCCAGGTACGGCCGGTCGGCCGCCCGGCCGAGGGGTTGCGCCACGTCGGCTTCCCGCACGAAGGTGGCTGTGCTGTCGACGTCGGTGTGCAGGGCCACGGTCTCGATGGGAGACCCGGTCTCGGCGGCGAGGTCGCGAACGGCGTGGATGAGCCGCATGGCGGCTTCGCCCCGGTTGACGATGGCGATTCGGGAGAACAAGAACGAGCTCCTCGTGGGCTTGCGGTCTGGGGTGACCGTCGAGGACAAGCTTTTCTGTGCGGCCCCGCATTGCCAACGGTGGGCGCTAGGCGTGTCGCAGCGCCAGTGTTGTGGGAACCCTACAAAAGCGTGGCATCGGGTGGCCGTGACGTGCGCGGCGCCGCACCGCGCGGGCGCCACCGGTCCTTCCGCACGGGACGAGCCCGGCCGGTCACCGGGGTGATCGGCCGGGCTCGTCGGGGAGCCGGATCAGGCGAGGTCGAACCGGTCGAGTTCCATGACCTTGGTCCAGGCCGCGACGAAGTCCGTGACGAACTTCTCGCGGGCGTCCTCGCTGGCGTAGACCTCCGAGAGGGCCCGCAGCTGGGAGTTGGAGCCGAAGACGAGGTCGACCGACGTGGCCGTCCACTTCAGCTCGTCGGTGGCCGCGTCCCGGATCTCGTACACGTGCTCCTCGGACTCCGACGCCTTCCACCGGGTGCCCGGCGACAGCAGGTTGGTGAAGAAGTCGTTGGTGAGCACGCCCGGCCGGTCGGTGAAGACGCCGTGCCGGGTGCCGTTGAAGTTCGTCCCGAGGGAACGCAGGCCGCCGATGAGGACGGTCATCTCCGGCGCCGACAGGCCGAGCATGTAGGCGCGGTCGACCAGCAGCACCTCGGGCTGGAGCTTCTCACCGGACCGCACGTAGTTGCGGAACCCGTCGGCGCGCGGCTCCAGGAACTGGAACGACTCGACATCGGTCTGCTCCTGGGCGGCGTCGGTGCGACCCGGGCGGAACGGCACGGTCACGTCGAAGCCGGCGTCGCGCGCCGCCCTCTCGACCGCGGCCGAGCCGGCGAGCACGATCAGGTCGGCGAGGGAGATCTTCGCGCCGCCCGCCTCGTTGAACTCCCGCTGGACGCCCTCCAGGACCTCCAGCACCTTCTCGAGCTGCCCGGGCTGGTTGACCTCCCAGTTGCGCTGCGGCTCGAGGCGGATGCGGGCGCCGTTCGCGCCGCCGCGCTTGTCCGTGGTGCGGAAGGTCGCGGCGGAGGCCCAGGCGGTGGTGACCAGCTCGGCGGTGGTGAGGCCGCAGTCGAGCACCTTGGCCTTGAGCGCCGCGATGTCCGCGTCGCCCCCCAGCGAGTGGGCGACGGCCGGCCCCCGGTCCGGCCCCAGCTGCGCCGCGGGGACCCACCGCCCCACGTATCGGCGGTCCCGCC
>NZ_JBHYXZ010000027.1:0-72921 GCF_042752395.1 Actinosynnema sp. NPDC059335
CCCGCGCCCCACTTGCGGGCCAGCTGCACGGCGATGGAGCCGACCCCGCCGGCGGGGGCCCCGCCCGCCCCGGCCCGCCCCCCCGCCCGCCCCGGCCCGCCCCCCGTCGCTCGCGACGACCGGGTCCGTGGTCAGCCCGGCCAAGCCGTGCGCCCGGGCGAGGACTTCGGCGGCCCGCCCGTGCTCCCCGACCTCGCGCAGGCGGTCGAACAGGGTGGTGGTCATCGCCCGTGCCACCGGCCCGGGGACGTCCGCGCCGGGGTCGGCCAGGTTCGCGCGGCGCGCCACCGCCACCGCCCGGGAGGTCAACCGCGCCGCGCGCCTTGTGTCCCCCAGCCGTGCCGCGGCCGCCGCGAGCCGCACCAGCAGCACACCGCGGGTCTTCGGGTCGGCCACCGACCGGGCGGCCACCTCGGCCACGTCGACCGGGCGCGCGGCGCGCACGGAATCGCAGACCCGGACGGCCGCGGTCACGACGTCCTCCAGCGCCCCCTGCCGCTCGGCGGCATCCGACTCCTGCCGCGCCGCGGCGGTCGCCTCTTCGAGCAGCGCCCCGGCCGAGTCCGCGTCACCACCGCGCGCCACCACCACCGCCAGCGAGCACAACACCTCGTTCCGGTGTTGGCGCCGCGGGATCGCCCGTGCCGCCGCCTCGGCGCGGACGATCAACTCCGCCGCCCGCGGCGGGTCGGTCGCGGCGGCGGTCGCCACCAGCTCCAGCCCCTCGCGGTAGGGGTCGGGCGTGAACCGGGCCGTGCTCTCCGCCGCGGTGGTGAGCCGGGCCGCCCGGTCCGGGACGCCCAGCTCGAACCACGCCCGCGCCACGGCCACCAGCACCCGACTCCGCTGGTACCGGTCCGGGATGGTCTGCGCCGCCTGCTCGCACAGGGTCAGCAACCGGTCCGCGCCGTCCGCGCCCACGGCGTCGACCAGCGCGGCCGCCGCGGTGCCGCCGCGCAGTGCCGCCTGCTCGGTCAAACCCTCATCGGCCAACGGCCTGAGGTGCTCGACGTACTCGTGCGGGTCGAAACCGGTGAGCACGCGGGTGATCGGCCACCGCAGCGCCGCGGACCGGCGTTCGTCGTCGGCGATGTCCCGGGCCGCGTCCGTGACCTCGATGAACAGCCGGACGGCGAGGTCGAGGTCGCCGCTCGCCCCGGCCTTCCCCAGCACGTCGGCCAACGACCGGGACCGCAGGTCGGGGTCGGAGACGGCGCGGGCCGCCTCGGCGCGCAGGTCCGGCAGGTCCGGTCCGGGGCTGCCCGCGATCCGGACCAGGAGCTTGTCGCGCAGGTCGTCGTCGGGGACGTCCTCGGCGGTGTCGACCGCCTCGCGGAAGAAGCCGGCGAACCACTCGTGGTCGCCGCGCTGCGCGACCAACGCCAGGGCCGTGCTCCGCATCGACGGGTCGGTGATGCGGAGCACCACCTCGCCGACGAGGTCCGGTCGGCCCGCAGCGGCCGCCACCGCGGCCAGCCCCACGTGTGCCAGGTCCCGGTGCGGGCCTGCCGGCAGCGCGCGAGCCGCCTCGACCGCGTGCGGGATCAACTCCGGCGTGCCCTGGCCGGGCCGCGCGAACAGGCCGGCCCGCGCGCTGAAGGTGCTCCACTCGTCGAAGGCTCCCCCGAGCCGGGGGTCCGTCGGGTACGACTCGAGGTTCACCAGGTGCGTCAGCACGGCCTCGACCACGTCCGACCGCTGCCCGGCGTCCTCGACCGCGACGGCGACCTCCACCGCCTCCCGCGCGAACTCGTCCGCCCGAGCGGCACGGCCGGCCCGGGCGGCGTGCACGGCGGTGGCGGCGAGGACCGACCCCAGGGCTTCCGCGCGCAGGGCGGGATCCGCTATCCCGTGGGCGATGCCCTTCGCCACCGCCACCTGACCCGAGCGGGCGGCGCGCACCGCGGTCGCGATCACCCGCGCGTTGCGGCGAAGGGGAGTCGGCAGGGCATTCGCCGCCCTGCGGAAAAGGGTTCCGGCGCGATCGGCCCGGCCGAGCCGGTCGGCGACCTCGGCGATCCTCGTCAACGCCTCGGCTCGTCCGGCGACCTGCCGGATGCTCCGTGCCCAAGCGGTCCACTCGCCGAGCAGCGCGTCCACCTCGGTCCCGGACGGCGTCGCCACCCCGGACGCCACGGCGTCGAGCTTGCGCGCGGGCGAGGCGATCAGGCCGAGCACCGACTCGGCCAACGCGGGCCGGCCGGATCCCTTGGCCGCCCTCGCTATCGAGAGCAGCGCCCTGTCGCGCGCCTGCGCCGGCACGTGCCGGGCGGCGCGGATCGCGGCATCCAGCACGAACGGCTCGACGGGCCGCACGATCGGCAGCGACGGCCCGACCGGGCGCTCCGCCGGGAACACGAGCTCGACCTGCGTTTCGAGCAAGGCGTCGTCCTGGGCGGTGAGGGTGGCCACGAGGCTGAGCGCCCGGCGTCGGCGCACGTCGGGGTCGGCCGGGCCACCGGCGTGGTCCACCGCTTCGTCCAGGAGCCCCACCGCGAACGCTTCGCCGCACACGGTGGCCCCGGTCAGCGCGATCCGCGCGAGCACCGACGAGGAGTCCCGGTGGTCCTGCCGCGCCCGTGCCGCCTCGACGCAGCGCTGGACCAGCCGTACCGCCGGAGCCGTCCCGGCGAACCCGGCCGGGTGGGCCGACACCACCGCGAGGACGTCGAGCAACGCGGTGAGGCGGCGCTCCGGGTCGATGACGGCCTCGGCGTCGTCGGTCGCCCTCGTCACCAGGTCCGCCGCGTCGCCGGTCGACCCGTCCGCCTCGACGGCGTCCCGCAGCTTCGCCAACGAGGCCGCGGCGAGCAGGGCGTTCCGCTCCGCCGGGTCCGGCACGGCGGCGACCAACCCGTCCGCCACCCCCGCGTCGAGTGCCTTCCCGGCGAGGGTCACGCAGGCATCCCGGGACGAGTTGGTCACGCGCGCACCCTCAACGTCGTCCCGGAGCAGGGCGAGCACCCGTGCGACATCGTCGGGCGTGGTGGCCGCCGCGACGAGGGTACGGAAGCCCGCTTCCCACGACGTGCGCGTCGTGACGGTCGCCACGATCGCCGCCGCCTCGGCCACCCGCCCCGCCAGGGCGGTGGCCACGTGCGTCAGTGCCTCGTCCCGCCTCGCCCGGTCCGGGATGGACCGCGCCAGCGTCTCCGCCCTGGCCGGGTGACCCAGGAGCGCCCACATCGCGGGCAGGGTGACCGGGATCGTGGTGTTGCGGGTGGTGAGGCGGTCGCGGTGGAAGGCCAGGCGGGCCAGGGCGGCGAGGTCCGGGGACGGGTGGGCGAGCAGCGCGGCCTGGGCGGCGGTGATCTCGGTCAGCGCGGCGGAGTCGCCGCCCGACACGTCCAGCAGGCGGTCCTGCCGCTCGCGGCTCGTCGCGCAGGCGACCATGCGCGCGGTGTCCTGCTCGGAGGCGAGCACGTTGTGGTAGCCGCGCAGCAGGTACTCCGGGGTCCCGCGGGGCCACCCGCGCGCGGCGTACTGGTCGGCCCACGTGTGCAGGCGTTCCCGGTAGGCGGCCAGTCGGGTGCCGCCCAGCATCTCGCGCGCCCGGACCTCGAGTTCCTCATGGCCCAGGACGTAGGACTCCGGCGACGAGCCGGGGGAGTAGTGGCTGTCGCGCCGGGTGAAGCTGCGGCCCGTCACCGCGCCCAGGTGGTCGGCCACCTGCCAGGTCGACCACCCGGTCAGCTCGGACAGGTCGGCGGCCGTCAGACCGCCGCCGGCCGCGGTGACCAGGCCGAGCAGGTCCTGTTCGGCGACGGACCCGCCCAGGAGGTCCTTCAGTTCCCGCTCCATGTCCGCGCGGACCGCCTGGGCCTTCGGCGACGGCGCGAGCACGCGCACGATCGCGGGGTCGCGCAGCGGGTGGTGATCCGGCACGTCGGTCGGGATCGGCGGGTCGGGTCGCCCGGCGACGACCACGCGCATGCCGGCCGGCAGGGTCGCCGGCAGCAGTTGCGCGATGCTGTGCGCGTCGGAACCCGTGGTCACGCCCCGGTCCTCGTCCAGCCCGTCCACCAGCAGCACGAACCGCTCGCCGCGCTCCCGGCACGCCTCGGCGGCTTCGGCGAGCAGGCCGAGCAGGTGGCTCTCGCGGGTGAACTCGGTCAGGAACGGCGGCTGCGCCTGCCCGAGGATCGTGAGCAGCTGCTCCAGCACGTTGTCGAGGAACGCCAGGCGGTTGTTCTGCCCGGCCCACCGCGCCGTGACGAAGAAGGACACGATCCGGACGCCCGGCGGCGGGTGGAGCACGAACCACGACAGCAGCGCCGACTTGCCCGCCCACGGCCCTGCCCGCCACCAGCGGTAGCCGTCCGCGTCCCCGGAGCAGAACGCGGCCAGCTCGGCCAGCTCCGCGTCCCGGCCGACGAGCGCGGGCGGGGCGATCCGCGCCACCTGGTGCCGGTAGCGGGTGCGCACCGGCACGGCCGTGTGCAGGTTGACGTCACCGATGTGCACACCGCTGTTGCTGTACCGCCGCGCGTCCACCGCGGCGTCGCGCCCCGCCTGCACCACGGTCCCCGACGAGGACGCGTCCGCCGACTGCGCGACACCGTCCGGCCGTTCACCCACCACCACCCGCCCATAATCCAACGCGAACCGCCTCGCGCGACCACGACACGGGATTTCCCGCGCGGCGCCCGCACTACTGCGGCCGGCCGGTCGGCGTGCCCGCGTCGCCGCGCAGCTCCAGCGCGATCTGCGTGGCGTCCACGTTGCGCAGCGCGACGGCCAGGACCTCGGCGTCGAACGTGCCGTCGTCGCGGGCGTCCAGGAGGGCGTCGCGCTGGGCGGAGAGCACCGAGAGGCGGTGCCGCCGCTCCGACTCGCCCTCCTCGCGCGGGATCCGTTCGGCGACGCCCCGCAGCAGCGACAGCACCCGCTTGCGCTCGGCGTCCTGCTCGGGCGCGTCGGCGTCCGCGCGGACCGGGAACAGGACCGCGACCAGCGGTCCGATCGTGCCGCCCTGGGCCAGCAGGGACAGGGTGGCCACGGCGAACGCGACGAAGACCAGCAGCGGCCGGTGCGGCGCGTCCTCCGGCAGCGTCTGGGCGGCGGCCACGGTCACCGCGCCGCGCATGCCCGCCCACACCACCACCGCGCCCTCCCGGACGCCGAGCGGTTGGCGCACCAGGTAGTCGATGTCGGCCAACACCCGGCGAACCCTGGTCGTCAGGCGGTCCAGGTCGCGCCCCGCCCGCGCCGGCAGGTCGCCCGACTGGAGGCGCCGGTGCACGGCCGCGATGCGCGGCTGGAGCGCCTCGCTCCGCCGGGCACGCCGCCGCAACGCCCACAGCAGCGGCGTCACGAAGGCCGCCCGCACCGCCAACGTCACCAGCAGCGCCGCCGCCGCGATGCCGATCGCCGCGCCGAGCCCGGTGTGCTCGCGGTCCACCTCGGCCAGGACGGTGGCCAGCTCCAGGCCCATCATGAGGAACACCAGCCCTTCCAGGACCAGTTCGACGCTCGCCCAGTTCTGCGAGTCCGACAGCCGGTGCCGGGGCGGCAGCCGGCGCGGCGCGCGGATCCCCGTGACCAGCCCCGCCACGACCGCCGCGACGAGGCCGGAGCTGCCGACCAGCTCGGCCGGCACCGAGGCCAGGAAGGGGACGGTGAACGACAGGGTGGTGTTGACCGTCGAGTCGTTCACCCGGCTGCGCACCGCGAGGTTCGCCCAGCCGACCACCGCGCCGACCGCGACGGCCACCACGACCGCGTACGCGAACGTGCCCAGGGCGTCCCAGAACGAGAAGCCCACGGCCGTGGCCACGACCGCGGTGCGCAGCAGCACCAGCGCGGTGGCGTCGTTGAGCAGGGACTCGCCCTCCAGGATGACCACGACCCGGCGCGGCACCCCGGTCTTCTTGATGATCGAGGTCGCGACGGCGTCGGTCGGGCTGATGATCGCGCCGAGCGCCACGCCCCAGACGAACCCGAGCCCGGGGACCAGCCCGACCAGGAGCAGCCCGAGGACCAGCGCGCTCGCCACGACCAGCAGGACGGACAACCCGCTGATGGCCCCGAACTCGCGCCGGAAGTTCATCGCGGGCATCGACACCGCGGCCGCGTACAGCAGCGGGGGCAGGAGCCCCTGCAGGATCCACTCCGGATCGACCCGGAACTCCTCCAGCACCGGGGCCAGGCTCACGCCGATGCCGACCAGGACGAGCACGAGCGGTGCCGCCACCCCGACCTTGGGCGCGAACACCGCCGCGGCGGCGATGACCAACAATGCCAGGACCGCGACCGCCACGTCCGCGATCACCGACACCTCCTCCGCCGTCCGCGCACCGCCGCCCACCGGCCGTCCGCGCACCGCCGGCCACCGGCCGCGAACCAACCCGTCGAACCACCGGCCACCGGTTCTCGGCCACCGGCGTGCACCGGCGATCGCAGCCCACCCGGCCGCCGAGCCCGCGTCCTGCGCCCCGAACACCCCGACCCCCGGGGCCCGGCGGTCGGCGCACCCGCGGCCGGCGTCCCCCGGTCAGTTCCGGCGAGCCGTCATCAGCATGTAGTGCGGTTCCCCGGTCCGGATGCAGTTGGCGAACACCGAGTCCAGCGCCGCGATCGCCTCGTCCCCGTACTCGGCGGCCAGCTCGTCCCGGTGCGCCCGCAGCCGTTCCAGCAGCAGGGGGTAGTGCCGCTCGGTCTGCTCGCTGATGTCGAGGTACTCGGTCAGGTACAGCCCCGCGTCCCGCAGCATCGGCGGGTACTCCTCCAACCGGTGGAACGGCGCGTTCAGCGCGGCCCGCCGGTACTCCTCGATCATCCGCAGCCGCTCGCCGGTGAACGGGGTCCGCTCGTAGAAGTCCGTCAACGCCAACCGCCCACCGGACCGCAGCACCCGGCCGACCTCGCGGAAGACCCGCGGCCGGTCCGGCATGTGCACCAGGGACTCGATGGCCCACGCCGCGTCGAACGACGCGTCCTCGAACGGCAGGTCGCCCGCGTCGGCGACCCGGAACCGCACCTGCCCGTCCAGCCCGGCGGCCCGCGCCCGCGCCGCGGCCTCCTCGACCATCGCGGTGCTGGTCGAGATGCCCACGACCTCCGCGCCGGTCTTGCGGGCCAGCCGCATGGCCGGCGCACCGAGCCCGCACCCGACGTCGAGCACCCGCAGGCCGGCCGTGACGCCCAGCCGCTCGATCATCACGTCGGTCAGGTTGTCCATGGCCTGGTGCAGGGTGCTGGCGTCCTCGCGGGAGTGCCAGTACCCGTAGTGGACGTTGTCCCCGGCCAGCCGGCTGATCAGGGGCAACGCGTTGTCGTAGAACGCGATCACGTCGGTGCTGCTGGGGACGTACTGGGTGGTCATCGGACGCCTTTCCGGTCCGTGCGGCGAACGCGGTCGGTCATGCCGGCTTGTGCCCGGCCACCAGCACGTAGCCGAGCTTGCCGCGGCACACGTCGAACACCGGCTCCAGGCTCTGCTCGAACGCCCGCAGCCGCTCCGGGCCGTACGCCTCGGCGAGGGCTTCGCCGCGCAGGCGGAACAGCGCGGTCATCTCGTCGTAGGTGCGCAGGACCCTCGCGCCCCACTCCTGGCGCTGCTCGACCACGAGGCCGGCGTCCGCCACGAGCCCGCACAACGCCGACGACGTCGGCGGGTCGAGGATCGCGTGCGTGGCAAGGGCTTCCCGGTCGGCGGGCGTCAACACGGCCTCGGCCGTGTACTCGGTGACGGCGAACCGGCCGCCGGGTCGCAGCACCCGGCTCAGCTCCCGCAACCACCGCCCCTTGTCCAGCGCGTTGGGCAGGGAGTCGAACGCGAGCACGGCGTCGAAGGCGGCGTCCGGGAACGGCAGGTCGGCGGCGTCGGCGTGGCGCGCGGTCACCCGGTCGTCCACCCCGGCGGCCGCCGCGCGGCGCGTGGTCTCCCGGGCCTGCCAGGTGCTGTTGGTGACGCCGGTGACCCGCACGCCGAGCCGGCCCGCGATCCGGATCGCGGGCTCGCCCACGCCGCAGCCCAGGTCGAGCAGGTGTTGGCCGGGCGTGAGCGCCAGCGCCTCGGCGACGAGGTCGGTCGTGCGCTCCAGGGCCTCGGCGAACGGGGTCGGGTCGTCGTCGGAGGTCCAGTAACCGAGGTGGACGTTGCCGTGGTAGATGTCGACCAGGTCGCTCATCTCGTCGTAGATCTCGCCGATCTCGTCGGCCTGCTGCCTGACCGGGCTGGACACCGACCCAACCCCTTTCGGTTCACGACGGGTGGTCCTCGCACCACATTGAACTACAACATCATGTATCTCCCCGGTGCCGGCGGCGCTTGTAGCCGGACGGGTGAACGCGTTCCGTGCCGTCCACTCTTCGTGTCCATGGTGGACATCCGGGCTCGTCAGGCGCTTTGAGGTGCAAGCGACTTCGATCGGTCCCTCGGGCGGGTGAAATCGCCGTCCGGCCCGGTCGAGCGGGCCGCGGACCGGGTCCGGATCAGTTGAGAAACTGATAGCTTGTGGGGGTTCGTGTGACCCACAGCCCCCACTGGGAGCCCGGCATGACCGACACCAGCGCGTTGGGCGCGGAAGTCGCGCAGATGTACGAACGGACCACCGCTCTCGTCGAGCTGATCTGGGGTCCGAACCTGCACTTCGGCTACTGGACCGGCCCGCACGACGCGAGCGGGAAGGCCGAGGCGCAGGACCGGCTGACCGACCTGATGACCGAGCGCGTCCCGCTCGTCCCGGGGCAGCGCCTGCTGGACGTGGGGTGCGGGGTCGGCCACCCGGCGCTGCGGTTCGCCCGGCGGACGGGCGCGGACGTCGTCGGCGTGACGATCGCGCCCAACCAGGTGGCCGCCGCCACCGCCGCCGCCCGTGCCGAGGGGCTGGCCGACCGCGTCGCCTTCGACCTGGCCGACGCCGCCGCCCTGCCGTTCCCGGACCGCGGCTTCGACGGCGCGTGGGCGCTGGAGAGCATGCCGCACATGGAGGACCGCGCGGCGGTGCTGCGCGAAGTGGCCCGCGTGCTGCGGCCGGGCTCCCGGCTGGCGATGACCGACGTGGCCCAGTGCGGGCCGCTGGAGGAGCGGCAGCACCGGGACCTGCGCGAGCGGATGCTGATCACCGCGCTGCCGCGGCCGGAGCTGCTGGGGTTGGTCGAGGCGGCCGGCTTCGAGGTCGAGGAGGTCCTGGACATCACCCGCAGCACCCTGCGCACCACGGACCTGACCAGGCAGGCGCTGGAGGGCGACCGGGACGGGTTGTCGCTGCGGTACGGCGCGGAGACGGTCGAGCACCTGTTGCGCGTCCTGGACGTCTACGACGAGGCCGTGACGACGGGGATGGAGTACCTCCTGATCACCGCGCACCTGCCGGCGGCGGGGGCACGGGCGTGAGCGGGGGCCTGCGCGAGATGTCCGACCCGGAGTGGCGGGCGTTCGTCGGCCACGGGACGCGCACCGGCAAGCTGGCCACCGTCCGCGCCGACGGCAGGCCCCACGTCGTGCCGGTCTCGTTCGTGGTGCAGGGCTCCGAGGTGCTGTTCTTCACGGGGCCGGACACGGTCAAGGGCCGGGCGTTGCGGCACGAGCCGCGCTTCGCCCTGTGCGTGGACGACGAGCGCCCGCCGTTCGCGTTCGTCCTGCTCGAAGGCGAGGCGCAGGTCGACCGGACGAGCGAGCAGGTCCGCACCTGGGCCGCGCGCATCGCGACGCGCTACCTCGGTGCCGAGCACGCCGACGCGATCGCCCGGCGCACCGAGGAACTGGGCGAGGTGCTGGTGCGCGGCCGCATCACCAAGGTCGTCGCCCGCACCGGCTCACCACCCGGCACCTCACCCGGCTCCCCGCCCGACACTGCGACCGGGACGCCACCCGGCTCTCCGCCCGGCGCGGCGACCGGCACGCGACCCGGCCCTCAGCCCGACGCGGCGACCGGCACGCGACCCGGCCCTCAGCCCGACACGGCGACCGACGCGCGACCCGGTTCACAGCCCGGCGCGCCGGCCGTCGCTCCACCTGGCGCACTGTCCGGCACTGCGACCGGCGCGGGATCCGGCTCTCCGCCCGGCGCGCTGTCCGGCACCGCGGCCGGGACGTCGCCCGGCGCGGCGCACGGCTCAACGCCCGGCGTGCTGCCCGGAACGTCGCTCGGCGCGGCGACCGGCGTGCGACCCGGCGGGCCGATCGGCTCATCGGCCGGTGCGGTGGAGAGCGGCTTCGACGTCCCCGACGAGCCGGGGCGGACGAGCCACGCGGCCGGCCGGGGTGGCGGGCTGGAGGGGTTGCGGCAGCAGGGGGTGGTCGAGGACCGCACGGACGCGGGCCGCGACCGGTCGGTGTCCGCGGCGGACCAGCCGGTGTGACGTGATCGCCACCCGCCGCCCCGGCGCGAGGGGCGCACGAGACGTCCGGTCCCCGGTGCGGCGGAGGCCGAACCGCGGCCGTGCCGCCCACGGGGGCCGGGTGCCCGGTCGGCGTCGCGGAGTCGCGCGGCGGCCGGCGATGGTGTCGAGTGAAGGAGACAACTGATGACCAGCGATCTCAAGCAACGCAAGTACGACAAGGCGTTCGAGCGGTACGACACCGACCACAACGGTCGGATCGACCAGAGCGACATCGACGCGATGGTCGAGAAGTGGTGCCAGGCGCTCGGCGCGACGCCGGGTTCGGCCGAGGCGAGCAGGCTCAGCAAGCTCGCCTCCGACATGTGGACGCAGATCCGGCAGCACACCGACCTGGACACCGACCTGGCGATCAGCAAGGACGAGTGGGCCTCGGCCGCCCAGGACCCGAGGTTCGTGGACGACGTCGCCGTGCCGTTCGCGCTGGCGGCCTTCGACGCGGCCGACTCGGACGGCGACGGCCGGATCAGCCGGGAGGAGATGGCCAAGGCGCAGACCGAGGCCGGCATGTCGGATGGCGAGTCGCGGGAGGCGTTCGACAGGCTGGACGTCGACCACGACGGCTACGTGAGCCGGGAGGAGTTCTCCAAGGCGGTGCGGGAGTTCTACCTCAGCGACGACCCGAACGCCAAGGGCAACCAGCTGGCGGGCACCCTGTGATTCGCGGTGGGGTGCCGGTGCCCCGGTCCACCGGGCCGGGACGCGCACGACGATCACCCTCGACGTCCTGACCGGAGTGCGACCGGGGACGATCGCGCTGCCGCGGGGCGACGCGCCGGGTGACACGCCACTTCGACCACGACCCGGCCGAGGTCCGCTACCGCGCCACCGCCGAGCGCCCGTCCGGGGCGCGCGTCACGCCGACGCGGTGGCGGCCCTCGGCTGGGACGACGCCCGACCGGGCGCAATGGCATGGCCGCGCTGCCGCGGCAAGCCGACTCGGCAATCGGCGGGCCGCGCCGCGCGGTAACCGGCGGGCCGCGCCGCGCAAGACCGGCCTCCCCGTGACGTCCACGATCAGATCAGCTGGAACTCGTAGATGGACGAGTCGATGTGGACCATGCCGTACGCGTCCGCGGCGTCGGCGATGGCCGGGGTCCACCCGATCAGCGCGCCGGGGATCTCGATCCGGTTCGAGCGGTGCTTGCGCACGGCGAAGCCCATCCGCCCGGCGAGCGCGACGATCGACTTCGGGTCGCCCATCGTGTCGCTGGTGTTCATGTAGACGCGCGCGCCGTCCGCGAGGTGCGGCTTCACCTCGTGAAAGAACCGCTGGTGCAGCGCGTAGCCCGGGTCGAACACCGAGCGCTCGATCGGCCGGTCGTAGGTCCGGTTCTCCCGCGCCCGCACGAGGGGCGGGTTGGAGACGACCAGGTCGAACACGTCCGCCGGACCGAGGTCGCCGAACAGGTCGCTCGTCCGGGCCTCGACCGCGCCCGCGACGTCGTGCGCCTTGGCGTTCAGCTCGGTGTTGGCCACGGCCGCCGGGTTGATGTCGGCGGCGACGACGCGCGCGCACCCGCTCCGGGCGGCCACCACGCTCGTCACGCCCGCGCCGCACCCGATTTCCAGGAAACGCGTCCCGGGACCGAACGGCAAAGCGGAGGTGAACGACTCGGTCGCGGGATCCGGCGGCCACACCTCGGGCAGCACGGTCCAGTCCAATCCCATGAGCTGTTTCGTGCCGCCCACCTTGAGGAGGTCGTCGGCCTGGGCGACCAACCAGTCGCCCACATCTTCGGCGAACGTTCTGTCCACGGTTGTCCCCCAACGGGTTCGGAAGTGTCGCCGGAGCGATTCGGCGAGAGTCGGCCGGCGGGGCCCGGGCGCGCCGAATCGCGCGAAGAAGCCCGCATTGCCCCCTTCGGTTCCGACGCATGCTAGACCTTGCCCAGAGGGCCGACAAGGGTGCATTCGACCGACACGTCTTCGGTTAACGTGAACGAGAGGTGAAGCCGGCTTGAGGTGTCGCCGGCGCGCCCGTCCGTGAATCCCGGCGAAATGAGACGGTGCTCGTCCCGTTGCGGGACCACGTAGTCACCGCCACTTCCTGTGGCACCGCGCGGCGGTCGTGCGGCACGGGCATTGACCGCCTCTTAACTTCGCCCAAAATCCCGGTCAAATCCGCTGTAAAAGCCCGTCGCGCACGGTCGTGAGCGAGTCTCGGGAACGCTCCCGCAACCGCCTTCACGCCGGTCCTGAGGTGACGGTGCGTGTCCGGGTCTCCGGCTCGGGTGTCATCGTCGCAGGTCAGAGCCCCTGTCAGGCAGTCGGATCGCAGGTCGGCCGCGCTCGTTCCCGCAGGCCGTGATCGTCCGGGCCCGCGGCCGGCACCCGCCCGAATGTGAGACTTTTCCGGATTTTCACCGGTGCGAGGAATGTGGCGCCGGTGCCGGTGTTTGGCCAGTCCAGACGGGTCGGCCTAACGCAGATCAAGATCAACTTGTCGCCCCTGTCGGCAATGTGGCGTGGCGAGAACCAAGATCAACAGCGCCGATCGACCCCGCCGGCCTCCTTCACGGCATGACTTCTCGGTCGGTCCGGTGAATGTCCCGCACGCACAGGCCGCAATCGTGCGACTACCTGCGGTAGCTTCGGTGAAACCTTTACGTGCCTGCGGCGTTCTGTGTATTCTCCCTGGCACGGAACGTACGAATCGGACGTAGCGTGCAAACGGCGTAGTGAAAGCCTCCCAACGGGCGAGAGGTCCGGGAAGGGGTTGATCTCGCATGGTTCGGGCAGGCTGCGTCCGCATATTTCGGATTGGGTGGGTCCGAAGGACGGTGTAATCGGGCGCGAAGCACGCGTCGGCGTCTTGTCAGCCATTGGCATCACGTCGATGGGCGGCGCGCGCGAAAAAAGAATGTACGTGCGGGGACGTTCGGGGGCGCCCGGGCGCACCCTTCCTTCATTACAGGGGTAGTTGGGGAATGGCGACAGTAGGGGTCATCGGGGCGGGCGTGATGGGCAAGGACGTGGCCATCACGTGCGCCGCCAACGGGTACGACGTGGTGCTGTCCGATCACGATCCCGACGTGCTGGCCGCGGCGCCCCGGGACGTCCGCCGGCTCGTCCGCGAGTTCCGGATGATGTCCCCGGCCACGGCCTCCTGGAAGACCGACGACGTCCTCGGCCGCATCCGCTTCACCGCCGACCTCGCCGACCTGGCCCGGGTGGACTGGGTCGTCGAGAACATCGTCGAGGACCTGGCCGCGAAGGAGCGGCTGTACCTGCGCCTGCGCGACGTCTGCGGCCCGGACGTCAAGATCGCCGCGAACACGAGCTGCATCTCCATCACCAAGCTCGCCGCCGCCACCGCCCACCCCGACAACGTCGTCGGCATCCACTTCATGAACCCGGTGCCGCTGCTGGAGTGCGCGGAGGTCGTGCGCGGCTTCCACACCTCCGACGACACGATCAAGCAAGCCGAGGAGTTCGTCGGGTCGCTCGGCAAGCGCGCCGTCGTGGTCAACGACATGCCCGGCTTCGTCTCCAACCGGCTGTCACACCTGTTCATGAACGAGGCGGCGTTCCTGGTGCACGACGGCGTCGCCGAGCCCGAGCAGGTGGACGCCATCTTCAAGCTCGGCTACGGGCACAAGATGGGTCCGCTGGAGACCGCCGACCTGATCGGCCTCGACACCGTCGTCAACTCCCTGAACGTGCTCTACGAGGAGTTCCAGGACAGCAAGTTCCGGTGCTGCCCGACGCTCAAGAAGATGGTCGCCGCCGGCCTGCTCGGCCGCAAGAGCGGCCAGGGGTTCTACACGTACTCGAAGCACTGACCCGCGCGGACGCCGGGGCAGTGATCATGTTGGGGGACGTCGAAACATGAAGATGGTCAAGTGCGTCGTGTGGGACCTCGACGACACGCTGTGGCACGGCACCCTCTCCGCGGGCGACGACCTCGTCCTGCGCGACGGGGTGGTGGACCTGGTCAAGGCGCTGGACGCCCGCGGCATCCTCCAGTCGGTCGCCAGCAAGAACAACCACGACGACGCGATGCGCAAGCTGGAGGAGCTGGGCCTCGCCGAGTACTTCCTGTACCCGCAGATCAACTGGAACAGCAAGTCCAGCTCCGTCGCCGCGATCCGCGAGAAGCTCAACATCGGCATCGACACGATCCTGTTCGTGGACGACCAGCCGTTCGAGCGCGACGAGGTCGCCTTCGCCCACCCCGAGGTTGAGACGGTCGACTCCGCCGAGCTGGGCGGCCTGCTGTCGATGCCCCGGCTGAGCCCCAAGGTCGTGACCGCGGACGCGAGCCGCCGCCGCCTCATGTACCTGGAGGACCAGGCGCGCAACGAGGCCGAGCTGGACTACCAGGGCGCGGCGGACGAGTTCCTGGGCAGCCTCGGCATGATCTTCTCGATCTCCCGCGCCAAGGACGACGACCTGCTGCGCCTGGAGGAGCTGACCGAGCGCACCAACCAGCTCAACTCGACCGGCATCCAGTACTCGTACGAGCAGTTGGACGAGCTGATGCGCAGCCCGGACCACGACCTGTGGGTGTGCGAGCTGACCGACCGCTACGGCTCGTACGGCAAGATCGGCATGGCCCTGGTGGAGAAGCAGGACGACCGCTGGACGATCAACCTCCTGCTGATGTCCTGCCGAACGGTGTCCAAGGGCGTGGGCACGGTCCTGCTGTCGTTCCTGCTGAAGCGCGCCGCCGAGCACGGCAAGCGCCTGTTCGCCCGCTTCCGCCGCACGGACCGCAACCGCCAGATGCTGCTGACCTACCAGCTCGCCAACTTCCGCGTGGTGTGGCAGGAGGGCAGCGACTACCTGTACGAGCACGACCTCGCGGTCCGCCAGGAATACCCCGAGTACATCAAGGTCGAGATCGATGCATGACGAGGCGGTGGTGAACATGGCAGACGTCACGGTGGCGGACGCCGCGACCCGGATCCGGGCCTACCTGCGGGACAACATGACCGCGTTCAAGGACGTCGAGCTGGACGACGAGGACAACATCTTCGAGCGGGGCTTCTTCACGTCGCTGTTCGCCATGCAGCTCCTGCACTACGTCGAGTCCACGTTCGACGTCGAGGTGCCGGACGACTACATCGTGCTGCGGAACTTCAGCTCGGTCCGCCGCCTCGCGGACATGGTCGGCGAACTGAAGAGCGCGTCGGGTGAGTGACGCGGACCGGTCCGACGTCATCGCCAGAGCCCGGTCCTTCGCCGAGACCGAGCTGGCGCCGCGGGCCGCGGAGTTCGACCGCGACGAGCGGCTGCCGCGCGACGTCGTGCGCAGGATGGCGGAGGAGGGGTTCCTCGGCGCGTCGGTCCCCGAGAAGTGGGGCGGCCTCGGCCTGGACCCGTTGGCGTACGGCGAGCTGACCGAGGTGATCGGCAAGGCGTGCGCCTCCACGCGGGCGCTGCTGACCGTCCACACCTCGATCGTGGCCGGGACGCTGCTGGAACTGGGGTCCAAGCGGCTCAAGGAGAAGTACCTGCCGGCCCTGGCGCGCGGCGAGAGGATCGGCTGCTTCGCGCTGTCCGAGGAGAACGCGGGCTCCGACGCCGCCGCGGTCGCCACGACCTACACCAGGAAGGGCGACACGTTCGTCCTCAACGGACGGAAGAAGTGGATCTCCTTCGCCGGGATCGCCGACCTGTTCCTGGTGATCGCCTCCGACGACGGCGTCACGAGCGCGTTCGTCGTGGACCGCGACACGCCCGGCGTGGAAACCCGCCCCATGTCGGGGTTCCTGGGCAACCGCGCCACGCACATCGCGGAGGTCGCCTTCGCCGACGTCGAGGTGCCGGCGGAGAACCTGGTCGCGGGCATCGGCGCGGGCTTCGGCTTCGTGGTGAACACGGCCCTGCTGCACGGCCGGTACAGCATCGCGTGGGCCGGCGTCGCGCTGGCGCAGGCGGCGCTGGAGGAGATGTGCTCCTACGCGACGCAACGCGAGCAGTTCGGCGTCAAGATCGGCACGCAGCAGCTCGTGCAGAAGATGGTCGCGGACGCGGTCACGAACGTCGCCGCCGCGCGCGAGCTGTGCCGCCGCGCCGGCGGGTTCCTGGCCCGGCGCAGCGCCGACGCGGCCATGGAGACCAACGTCGCCAAGTACTTCTCGTCCACGATCGCGCAACGCGCGACGGCGGACGCGGTCCAGGTGCTCGGCGGGAACGGGTGCTGGTCGGGCTACCCGGCGGAACGCCTGTTCCGGGAGGCGAAGATCCTCGAGGTCATCGAGGGCACGTCGCAGTTGCAGCAGATCATGATCGCCGACTTCGGCTACAAGAAGTTCGCCAGGAAGAACTAGGCCCATGAACCTTGTCAGATCCCGCGCGTCGCGAGCACCCCGGAGGCCGTCATGGCAAGCACCCCGCGTGGCCGGGTGGTGAGGCGGCGATGACGATCCCCTGGATCCTGGGCGCGCCGGACGAGCGGGCGCTGCGCGAGGCGGCCGGCCGGTTGCGCGACTTCGTCGGCGGCACGGCCGCGGACCCCCGGGACGTCGGCCGCGCGCTGGCGGCCCGACCGCCGCATGCGCGCCGCGCGGTGCTGCTGGGCCGCGGCGACGACTTCGCCGGGCCGCTGGACCTGCTCGCCCAGGGCCGGCCGAGCCCGGACGTGGTCGAGGGCACGGCCGCCGCCGTGACCCGCACCGCGTTCGTGTTCCCGGGCCAGGGCGCGATCTGGCCGGGCATGGCGGCCGAGCTGCTCGACTCCGCGCCGGTGTTCGCGCGGCGGATCGGGGACTGCGCCGACGCCCTCGCGCCGCACGTGGACTGGTCGCTGGTCGACGTGCTGCGGTCGGACGCGGCGGACCTGTACGAGCAGACCGACGTCGTGCAGCCCGTGCTGTTCTCGATCATGGTGTCGCTGGCCGAGCTGTGGCGGTCCCACGGCGTCCGGCCGGACGCGGTCGTGGGGCACAGCATCGGCGAGGCCGCCGCGGCCTTCGTCTCCGGCGCGCTGTCCTTGGACGACGCGGCCAAGACCGCCGTGCTGTGGAGCCGCGCGCAGTCCGCGCTGGCCGGCCGGGGCGGCATGGCCGTGGTGGCGCTGCCGGTGGACGACGTGGTCGCGTGGTTCGCCGAGCACGGCCACGACGTGGACGTCTCGGGCATCATGGCGCCGCGCACGGTGGTGGTCTCCGGCGACCGCGACGTGCTCGCGCTCGCCGCCGAGCGGTTGCGCGCCTCGGGCGTCTACGCCCACGTGACCTCCGTGCCGCTGGCCGCCCACTCGCCGCGGGTCGAGGAGGTGCGGGACACCGTGCTGGCCTCGCTGGCGTCGATCACCCCGCGGGCGTCCGACATCCCGTTCTACTCCGGCAAGGCGGGCGCGGTGGTGGACACCACCGGGCTGGACGCCGAGTACTGGTACCGCAACCTGCGCCAGCCGATGCTCTTCGAGAGCGCGACCAGGGCCATGCTGGCCGACGGCTACCAGGCGTTCGTCGAGGTCACCGCGCACCCCGTGCTGACGCTGGCGCTGCGCCAGACCGCCGAGGACGTCGGCGTGGAGGTGCCGGTGCTCACCTCGCTGCGGCGGGACGAGCAGGGCCTGGAGCACTTCCTGACCTCGCTGGCCGAGGCGTACGTGAGCGGCCTGCCGGTCGACTGGGAGCCGCTGCTCGCCGGCGGCCGGGCGATCGACCTGCCCGACCTGGACGCGCCGGGCGCGGCCGGCTCCCGCGCCGCCGAGCCGGTCCCGGCCGCCGACCGGGGGTCGCTGGCGGGCCTGGTGTCGCGGCACGTCGCGGACGTGCTGGGCATCGCCGGTGACCTGCGCCAGGACGACTACGAGAAGAGCCTGTTCGAACTGGGCTGCACGTCGATGCAGCTCATCAAGCTCCAGAGCGGGCTCGCGCGCGAGCTGGGCGTCTCGCTGGAGAGCACCTTCATCATCGACCACCCCACCGCGAACGCGCTCACCGACGAGCTGGGCCGCCGCGTCGGCGAGGTCCGCGCGCCGGCCGCGTCCCGCGCCGAGCCGACGCCCGCGGCCGCGTTCGCCGCCGAGCCGCTCGCGGTGGTCGGCATGGCGTTCCGGCTGCCCGGCGGCATCGAGACCCGCGACCAGCTCTGGGAGACGTTGAGCGGCAAGGTCGACGTGGTGCGCGAGGTGCCCGCCGACCGGTGGGCGCACAGCGACCTCGACACCGGCGAGGTCACCACCACCCAGGGCGGCTACCTCGACCAGGTGGACCAGTTCGACCCGCTGTTCTTCAACATCTCGCCCGCCGAGGCCGAGTCGATCGACCCCCAGCAGCGGCTGCTGCTGGAGCTGACGTGGGAAGCGCTCGAAGACGCCGGGATGGACCCGACCACCGCCGGGCGCGACCGCCGCGTCGGCGTGTTCGTCGGCATCTACACCAACGACTACGTCCAGGTCGGCAAGAACCTCGGCCACCCGGCCGAGCGCTACAGCTACACCGGCAACATGGCGAACTCGGCGGCCGGCCGGATCTCCTACACCTACGGCTTCGAGGGCCCCAGCCAGGCGATCGACGCCGCCTGCGCGTCCTCGCTGTACGCGCTGCACCAGGCGGGCCGCGAGCTGAAGCAGGGCGGCTGCGACGTGGTCGTGGCCGCGGCGGTGAACCTGATCCTCAGCCCGGAGGGCCACGTGTCGTGGTCGCGCCTGCAGGCGTTGTCCCCGACCGGTCGGTGCCGCAGCTTCGACGACGGCGCCGACGGCTACATCCGCAGCGAGGGCGGCACGGTCGTCATCCTCAAGCGGCTGTCCGACGCGGAGCGCGACGGCGACGACGTCCTCGCCGTCATCAGCGGCTCCGCCGTCAACCACAACGGCGGGGGCGGCGGGTTCACCGTGCCGAGCGGCACCGCGCAGCAGCGCGTGGTCGAGGCCGCGATGGCCGAGGCGGGCGTCGGGATCGAGGACGTCTCCTACGTCGAGGCGCACGGCTCCGGCACGCCGATCGGCGACCCGCAGGAGGTCAACGCCCTGGCCCGGGTGTTCGCGGGCCGGCGGGACAAGCTGCGCGTCGGCAGCGTCAAGTCCAACCTCGGCCACCTGGAGTCCGCCGCGGGCATGGCCGCGCTGTGCAAGGTGGTCGTGTCCCTGCGGCACGGCAGGCTCCCGGCCACGCTGCACTTCCGCGAGGGCAACCGCCTCATCGACTGGGACGCCATCCCGATCGAGGTCGTGACCGACGAGGTGCCGTGGGAGCCGGTCGGCGGCGTCCGCCGCGCCGGCATCAGCTCCTTCGGCATCAACGGCAGCAACGCCCACATGATCGTGGAGGAGTACCGGCCGAAGCCGCGCGCCACGCGGCCGACGCCCGGCCTGGCCCGCCTGCTGCCCGTCTCCGCGAAGTCGGACGCCGCGCTGCGCACCGCGCTGCGGAACCTGGCCGAGTGGAGCGCGGGCACGACCGCCGACCTCGCCGACATCGCGCACACGCTGGGCGAGCGGCGGGCCGCCCTGCGGCACCGGGCGGCGCTGGTCTGCGACTCGGTGGCCGGCATCCCGGCCGCGGCCGAGGCCGCGCTGGGCGCGCTGGAGACCCGTGACCAGGCGGGCGCGGGCCAGGTGTTCGTCTTCGCCGGCCAGGGCACGCAGTACCCGGGCATGGCGCGGGAGCTGTACGAGCACGCCACGCTGTTCCGCGACGAGCTGGACGAGATCGACCGGGCGTTCCGCCGGATCGGCGACGTGTCGCCGGTCGAGGCCATGTTCGGCGACGACGAGGAGCCGTTCCGGTCGCCGCGCCACACCCAGCCGATGATCTTCGCGGTCGAGCTGGCCCTCGCGCGGTACTGGCAGGCGCTCGGCGTCACGCCGTCGGCCGTGATCGGCCACAGCATCGGCGAGTACGCGGCCGCCTGCTTCGCGTCGGTCATGAGCCTCACCCAGGCGGTCGACCTGGTCACGCGCCGGGCGCGGGTCGTGGAGGCGTCCGGGGTGGACGGCTCCATGGCCACGCTGCTGTGCTCGCGGGAGCAGGCCGAGCGGTTGCTCGCCGACTTCCCGGACGTCTCCGTCGCCGCGGTCAACGCGGCCGAGAACACCACGGTGGCGGGCCCGGCCGACAGCCTGGCGGCGGTGCTCAAGGCCGCCCGGAGGCAGCGGGTCTTCACCGAGCGCCTGGACGTCTCGCACCCGTACCACTCCGCGCGCATGGCCCAGGCCGCGCGGGACCTGCACGAGCAGATCCGGCACCACGCGTTCGACCCGCCCGCCGTCCCGTGGTTCTCCGCGCGGACCGGCGGGCCCGTCGCCGCCGACGCGCCGATCGACGCGCGGTACTGGAGCGAGCACCTGATCGAGCCCGTCCTGTTCCGGGCGGCGGTGGCCGGCGCGGTCGCGGGCGGCGCACGCGTCTTCCTCGAGATCGGCGCCACCGCCACGGTCGGCGGCCTCATCGCGCAGGAGCACCCGGACGCGATCGTCGTGCCGAGCCTGCGCAAGGGGCGTTCGGACACGCGGCAGCTGCTGGAGAGCGCGGCGGTGCTGTGGGAGCAGGGCCGCTCGCTGGAGTGGACCAGGCTGCCCGGCGGCGGTTCCGGCGCCCTCGTCCGCGACCTGCCGCACACCCCGTTCGACCGGCGTCGGACCTGGTACTCCGACCGGTCCGGGCAGCAGGGCGGTGAGGCGGCGCGACCCGTCGTCGTCGAGGCGGAGAGGACCGGTGTGCGGCGCATGGCCGAGCGGGAAGCAGTCGTCGTGTTCGTCAAGCAGGTCATCAGCCAGGTCACCGGCGTGGCCGTGGACGCGATCGAGGAGTCCGTCCAGCTGTTCGCCCTGGGCATCGACTCGCTGATGCTCGTCCAGCTCGGCAAGCGCGTCGAGGCCGAGTACGCGCTCGACATCCCGATCAAGGCGTTCTTCGAGTCCCTCTACACGCCGGGGCTGCTGGCCGACTTCGTGCTGGAGCACCGCCCCGCCGAGGCGGTCCCGGCGGCGCTCCCCGCCGAGCCCGTCGCCGCCGCGACCCCGCCGCCGGTCGCCGTGGCGTCGCCGGTCCGGGCCGAGGTCGGGGCCGCCGCGCCGGCGCCCGGCATCGAGGGCATCATCCGGTCGCAGCTCGAGATCATGCAGCAGCAGTTGGACGTGCTCGCGGGCACGGCGACCGGAGCCCCGACCCCGACCCCGGCCCCGGCCCTCAACCCGACCCCGGCCCCGAACCCGGCCGCGGCCCCGAAGGCGGAGAAGCGCCGCCCGGCGGCCCCGGCGCGCAAGGTGGGCACCTACACCAACAACATCGAGCTGACCGACGACCGGCTCACCGACGAGCAGGCCGGGTTCATCCGCGACTTCGTGGCGCGGTTCACCGCGAAGACCCCGACGTCCAAGCAGTACGCGGGGGAGCACCGCGAGGTGCTGGCCGACTGGATCGCCTCGCTCAACTTCAACCCCAGCATCAAGGAGACGGTCTACCCCGTCGTGTCGGCCCGCTCGCGCGGCGCGACCTTCTGGGACGTGGACGGCAACGAGTACATCGACACCGCGATGGGCTACGGCGTCCACTTCTTCGGCCACCAGCCGGACTTCATCGTCGACGCCGTGCGCGACCAGCTCGACCGCGGCTACGAGCTGGGTCCGCAGAACCGGGTGGCGGGCGAGGTCGCGGAGCTGGTGCACGAGATGACCGGCGCGGAGCGGGTCGCGTTCTGCAACACCGGCACCGAGGCCGTGATGGTGTCCGTGCGGCTGGCCCGCGCGGTCAGCGGCCGCGACAAGATCGCGAGGTTCCTCACCTCCTTCCACGGCAGCTACGACGCCGTGCTGGCCGAGGCCGACGGCGAGGACAGCATCCCCACCTCGATCGGCATCCCGCAGTCGGCGGTGGACGACACGATGGTGCTCACCTACGGCAGCGCCGAGTCGCTGGACCGCATCCGCCGGCACGGCTCCGAGCTGGCCGCCGTGCTGGTCGAGCCGGTCCAGTCGCGCAACCCGACGCTCCAGCCGACGGAGTTCCTGCGGGAGCTGCGTCGGATCTGCACCGAGCACGGCATCGCGCTGATCTTCGACGAGATGATCGTGGGCTTCCGGATCGCGCTGGGCGGCGCGCAGGAGCACTTCGGCGTCGAGTCCGACATGTCGCTGTACGGCAAGCTCGTCGGCGGCGGGATGCCGATCGGCATCATCGCCGGCAAGAGCAAGTACCTCGACGCCGTGGACGGCGGCGCGTGGTCGGACGTGGACGACTCCAAGCCGGCCGTGCCCACCACGTTCTTCGCCGGGACGTTCTGCAAGCACCCGCTGACGATGGCCGCCTGCAAGGCCGCGCTGACCTACCTGCGCGACCACGGCGAGGAGGAGCTGGCCGCCGTCAACCGGCTCACGGCCGACTTCGCGCGTCGCGTGAACGACTACTTCGAGGCGGAGGAAGTGCCGCTGAAGGTGTCGCACTTCGCGTCGCTCTACAAGTACGAGACGGTCGTGCCGCGCGACATGACCGACATGTCGTTGACGCTCAACCTGTTCTTCAAGCTCATGGTGTTCCACGGCGTCTACGTGTGGGAGCGCCGGACCGCGTACTTCTCCCTGGCGCACACGCGGGAGCACCAGGACCGCATCTTCGAGGTCATCCGCACCAGCGTCGAGGCGCTGCGCGCCGGCGGGTTCGACTTCCGGCGGGCGACCTCGACCGCGCCGCGCGGCCTGCCGTCCGGCGCGCGTCGGGGCGCGGGCCTCGAACCGCTCGACGCCACCGCCGTGTCCGAGCAGGAGAAGCGGGTCTACGTGCTGTCGCGGATGCGCGGCGGCAACGAGGCGTACCAGATCGTGACCGGCCTGCGCTTCGACGGCCCGGTCGACCCGGGGCGGCTGGCCGAGGCGTTCGCGGCGATCGCCCGCAAGCACGAGAAGCTGCGCGCGTACTACGAGATCGACGCGACCGACATCAAGGCGCGCGTCTCGGCCGAGGTCACGCCCGAGTTCCACGTCTTCGACCACCGGCGCGACCCCGCGCTGCGCACCGAGGACGTCGTCGCGGCGATGAACCGGCCGTTCGACCTGGCCCGGCCGCCGCTGTGGCGCTGCGGGATCGTCATCGACGCGGACGGCACGCACCACCTGGTGCTGTCGCTGCACCACATCGTGGCCGACGGCGCGTCCATCGACATCATCCTCGGCGACCTCGCCGACCACCTCGCCCGCGGCGCGCTGGCCGACGTGCGGTCCGACGGCTACGCGGCGTTCGTGCGGCAGCAGGCCCGGTCCGCCGCCTCGCCCGCGTACCAGGAGCACCGCCGGTGGTGGCTGCGCGAGTTCGAGACCGTGCCGCCGCCGCTGAACCTGCCGACCGACTCGCCGTACCCGCTGGTGAACGACTTCACCGGCACGCACCACTACTTCCGGATCGACGACGAGCTGCACCGGGCGGCCAAGGCGGTGATCGAGCGGCACCGCACCACGCCGTTCATCTTCTACCTGTCGCTGTGGTCGGTGCTGCTCGCCCACGCCACGGGCTCGGACGACCTGTGCGTCGGCGTGCCGCTGGACCAGCGCATCATCGGCTCGTTCGACGGCACCGTCGGCATGTTCGCCCAGTCCCTGCCGCTGCGGATCCGGCCGACCGCGGACACCCGCGTGCCGGACCTGCTGCACGCGGTGCGCGACACCAGCCTCGCGGCGGTGGACCACTCGTCGTACTCCTACGACGTGCTGGTCCAGGAGCTGGACCTGGACCGCGACTTCGGGCGCAACGCGCTGTTCGACGTCATGTTCACCTTCACCAACGCCCGCGAGCGGGTGCGCCGGTTCGGCGACGTCGAGGGCACGTCGGAGGACTTCGGCGTGCCGCGCTCGATGTTCGCGCTGTCGCTGGAGCTGACCGAGCGCGACGGCGGCCTGTTCGGCGACCTGAACTTCTCCGGCGTGTACGGCGAGCGGCGGATGACCGGGCTGGCCGAGCAGTTCGTGGACCTCGTCGCGCGGGTCGTGCGCGAGCCGGACCAGACCGTGGACGAGCTGTCCCGGTTGGCCGACGAGACCCGGGAGCGGCTGCTGGCGTGGGGCGCCGGGCCGGTCGTCGCGGACGTGCCGACCCTCGCCGAGGTGTTCGACGCGGCGCTGCGCGACCACGCCGGACGGCCCGCGATCCGGTTCGGCGGCCAAGAGGTCACCTACGCCGAGCTGGCCGAGCGGGTGGACCGGTCCGCCGGCTGGCTGCGCGCGCACGGCGTGGGGGAGCGGGACCTGGTCGGGCTCCTGCTGCCGCCGTCGCCCGAGCTGGTCACGCTGATGCTCGCGGTCAACCGCATCGGCGCGGCGTGGCTGCCGATGGACGTGAAGGACCCGGCGAAGCGGCTGCGGCTGGTGATCGACACCGCCGAGCCGAAGAAGGTCGTGTGCGGCGCGGACCTGGCCGCCGCGGTGGACCTCGGCGACCGCGCGCTGGTGCCGGGGGAGGGCGGCCCGCTCGACGGCGGCGTGCCCGCCGCGGCGCGGACCGGCCCGGACGACCTGGCGTACGTCATCTTCACGTCGGGCTCGACCGGCACGCCCAAGGGCGTCACGGTGACGAACGGGTCGCTGGCGAACTTCCTGGTCGGGATGCCCGAGGCGCTGGGGTGGGCCGAGCACAGGGCGGTGGGCTGCCTCACCACCCCGTCGTTCGACATCTTCCTGCTGGAGACGCTGCTGACCCTCGCCAAGGGCGGCACGGTCGTGGTGGCGGGCGAGGCGGAGGTCCGCACGCCCGCGGACATCGCCGAGTTCGTCGTCGCCAACGGCGTCCAGTACCTCCAGATGACGCCGACCCGGCTGCGCCTGCTGTTCGCCGACCCCGCCGCCGCCCACCGCGCCCTCGCCCGGCTGGACAAGCTCATCGTCGGCGGCGAGGCGTTCCCGGAGGACCTGCTGCCGCGGCTGGCCGAGCACGAGTCGTTGGAGGTCCACAACGTCTACGGCCCGACCGAGACCTGCATCTGGTCCAGCGCCAAGGACCTCACCGGCGGCGCCGACGCCGTCACCATCGGCACGCCGATCGCCAACACCACGTTCTACGTGCTGGACGACAACCTCCGGCTGGTGCCCGAGGGCGTGGCGGGGAACCTGTGGATCGGCGGGCTCGGCGTGTCGCCCGGCTACCTCCACCGGCCCGAGCTGACCCGCGAGCGGTTCCGCGCGAACCCGTTCGGGGACGGCCGGATCTACCTCAGCGGCGACCGCGCGCTGTGGCGCGACGGCGAGGTGCACTGCCTGGGCCGGGTGGACGACCAGGTGAAGATCCGCGGCTACCGGGTCGAGCTGGGCGAGATCGAGCTGGCGATCACCGGGCACGACCTGGTGACCGGCGCGGCGGTGATCGTGCGGGAGCTGCCCGGCGGCGGCCAGGTCATCCGGGGCTTCTACCAGGTGCGCGAGGGCGCCTACCTCGCGCCGGAGGTGTTGCGGGACTGGCTGGCCGAGCGCCTGACCGACTACATGGTCCCCGCGACCCTGGCCCCGGTGGCGGACATCCCGATGACCACGAGCGGCAAGGTGGACCGCCGGGCGCTGGAGGCGCGGGCCGACCAGCCGGCGCCGGAGGTCGAGCGCGCCGACGAGCCGCGCACGGGCGTGGCGCAGCAGCTGGTCGCGGCGTGGCGCAAGGTCCTCGGCGACATCCCGATCGGCTCCGACGAGAGCTTCTTCGACCTCGGCGGCAACTCGTTCAGCCTGGTCCTGCTGCTGGAGGAGCTGCACCGGCAGTTCCCCGGCCTGCTCGACGTGAGCGACCTGTTCGCGAACCCGACGATCGACAAGCTGCGCAAGCACCTGGAGTCGCGGCTCGGCCGGGACGACGGCGACGCGCTGCTGACCGGGTTCGGCGTGCGGCTGCCCGAGTCGTGGTTCGCCGGCGGCGCCGAGGCCGACGGCCGGGTGGAGGCCGCGCTGCCCGCGCGCACCGCGCAGGCCCTGGCACGGCTGGGCGACGGCGCGCACGGGCCGGAGGACCTGGCGCACGTCGCGCTCGCGGTCACGCTCAACAAGATCCTCGGCGAGGACCAGGTCTCGCTGTGCGTCGTGGACGACGACCGCCGCGTGGTCGTGGTGCGGTTCGACTTCGCCGGCAAGGCGGACCTCGCCGAGGTGCTGGCCGACTACCGGCGGCAGCGCGACCGCAACGACCGGCTCGACCTCGAGCGGTTCGTCGCCTGCCGCGGCGTCGACCGCACCGTGTCCGTCGCGTGCGGCGGCGCCCGGCTGGTCGCGGAGGCCGACCTGCTCGGCCACTTCGACCTCGTGCTCGCCGTCGACGTCGCGTCCGACCCCGTCGCGGTCCGGATCGACTACGCCCGCGAGGTGGACCCCGCGCGGGTGGAACAGCTGCTGGGCGGCCACGTGAAGGTCCTCGGAGCCCTGGCCCCGCCCGCGTCGAAGGAGAAGGTGCAGTCATGAAGGATCTCGTGATCGTGTTCCCGGGGCAGGGTTCCCAGTTCGCGGGCATGGGCAAGAAGTGGTTCGACGAGAACCGCGTCGTGCGGGACCGCTTCGAGCAGGCGTCCGACATCGTCGGCTACTCGCTGGCGGACCTGTGCTTCACCGCGCCGCCCGCCGAGGTGACCAGGACCCGGTTCGCCCAGGTGTCGCTGCTGGTGCTCAGCTACGCGATGTACGAGGTGATGACCGAGGGCCGCCGGATCCCGGTCTCGTACATGACCGGGCACAGCCTCGGCGAGATCACGGCGCTGGCCGCGGCGGGCGCGCTGACCTTCGAGGACGCCGTGCGGCTGGTCAAGGTGCGCGGCGAGGCGATGGAGAGCTGCGTCGCGGACAGCGGCACCGGCATGGTCGCCGCGGTGCGGATGCCGGTCGCCGACGTGGAGAAGTGCGTCGAGGACTTCAACTCCGCCGGGCACGACGTGCAGGTCGCCAACTACAACGCGGACGCGCAGACCGTGCTGTCGGGCACGCTGGACGACCTCAAGGGCGTGACCGCGCACCTGGAGGACCGCGGCGCGAAGGTGGTCAAGCTCAACGTGGCCGGCGCGTTCCACAGCACCTTCATGGCCGACGCGCTGCCCGCGTTCACCAAGGCGCTGGACGAGGTCGAGTTCGCCGAACCCGCCGTGCCGGTCTACAGCAACGTCACCGGCGAGGTGCACGGGAGCCCGCAGGACATCCGGCAGGCGCTGGCCGTCCAGCTCACCAGCCCCGTCCGCTGGAGCGCCATCGTGGCGTCCCTGGTGGCGCGCAAGGCGGCGGTGTGGATCGAGGTCGGCCCCAAGCAGGTGCTGAAGAAGATGCTCACCGGCGCCGTCGGCACGGGCGAGGTGCACAGCCTGGACGAGGAGCCCGAGCGGGTCCGCGCGGTGCTCGACCGGCTCGTCGAGCTGAAGAAGAGCGAGCCGGGGCTGGTCGGGCTGTGCCTGGGCGCCGCGGCGGCCACCCGGAACCGGAACTTCGACTCCGACGAGTACCACAACGGCGTCGTCGTGCCGTACCGCAAGCTCCAGGACCTCGCCAAGCTCGACCAGGACACGCTCTCCGACGAGCAGAAGCAGACGGCGCTGGACCTGCTGCTCACCATCATGAGGACCAAGCAGGTGCCCGAGGACGAGCAGCGCGACCGCGTCGGGTCGATCCTGCGGCGCACCGGCGAGACCGGCCTCCGGACGATCGCGGGGGCGCTCGCCACATGACCTCCCTGCCCGGTCTCGACGACCTCGACCTGACGCGGCTGCCGGACGACACCGACGTCCGCGTCACGCACTCCAGCCCGCGCCGCAAGGCCGAACCCGTCGCCATCATCGGGATGAGCGGCCGGGTCGGCGCGGCGGAGGACCTCGACCGGTTCTGGGCGAGCCTGCTGCGCGGCGAAGAGGGGTACCGCGACCTGTCGGACGAGCGGCGCGCCGACGTGGACGCCTACCTCGCCGCGCGCGGCGTGCGGCTGCCGATCGCGGCCGAGCGCTACTCCGGCGGCGCCCGCCTGCCCAGCGTGTCCGAGTTCGACTACCGCTTCTTCTCGCTGTCGCGGCAGGAGGCCAAGGCCATCGACCCGAACCAGCGGATCTTCCTGGAGACCGCCTGGGCCGCGCTCGAGGACGCCGGCTACCTGAACAAGGACCTCGGCGGCGCGAAGGTCGGCGTCTACGCGGGCATGTCGGCCGACTTCGGCGAGGACTACCGGGCGGTGGTCCAGGCGGTCGACCCCGGCGCGCCGGAGATCGCGGTCGCGGGCAACATCCGCTCGATGATCGCGAGCCGGATCGCCTACCTGCTGAACCTGCGCGGCCCGTCGCTGCTGGTCGACACCGCCTGCTCGTCCGGCCTGGTGGCCGCCTACACGGCGTACCGGGCGATCCAGCACGGCGAGTGCTCGATGGCGATCGTCGGCGCGGTGAAGACCGACCTCGTCCCGGTGGACGCCGACGACGAGTCCGGCATCGGCATCAAGGACATCCAGGACACGCTGTCCGGCGACCACCGCACCCGGACGTTCGACCGCCGCGGCGACGGCACGACCACCGCCGAGGGCTGCGTGGTGTTCGTGCTGAAGTCGCTGGAACGCGCCCGCCGCGACGGCGACAACGTGCACGCGGTGATCATGGGCGGCGCGGTCAACCAGGACGGCGCGTCCAACGGCATCACCGCGCCCAACGCCGACGCGCAGGCCGACCTCATCACCGAAGCCCTCGCCGACGCCGGGGTCAGGGCCGAGCAGATCGGCTACATCGAGGCGCACGGCACCGCCACCCGGCTCGGCGACCCGGTCGAGGTCAGCGGCATCGAGCGGGCGTTCGCCCGGCAGACCGCGCGCAAGCAGTTCTGCGGCATCGGCACGGTCAAGACCAACATCGGCCACATGGACAACGCGTCCGGCCTGGCCGGGCTGGCCAAGCTCGTGCTGTCGCTCAAGCACCGCGTCCTGCCGGCGAGCCTCAACTTCGAGGAGCCCAACCGGAACATCGCGTTCGCGCAGACGCCCGTGTTCGTCAACGACCGGACCGTGCCGTGGTCGGACGACGAGCGCGAGACGTTGTACGCGGGGATCAACAGCTTCGGGCTGAGCGGGACGAACTGCCATCTCGTGCTGCGCAGCGCCGACCCGGTCCCGGCCCGCGACCGCGCGCCCGCCTGCCGCCTGCTGCCGCTCAGCGCCCGCGACGCCAAGGGGCTGACCAGGCTCGCCGAGCGCTACCGCGAGTTCCTGGCCCGCCACGAGGTCGACCCGGCCGACCTGGCGTTCACCGCGTCGGTCGGCCGGCTGCACCACGGCGTGCGCGCCGCGTTCGTCTTCGAGACCCGCGCGGAACTCGACGCGCTGCTCGCGCGGTTCGTCGAGGACGGCGAGGTCGCGGACCCGGACGTGAGCCGGGGTTCGTTCCGCCTGGTGCTCGACGGCGGCGACAAGCGCGAGCCGCACGACCTCACCCACGCCGAGCGCGACGAGCTGGACCGGCGGGCCGCGGCCGCGGTCGCCCCCGGCGCCGACCGCGCCGCGCTGCGCCTGCTCGCCTCCCTCTACACCCGCGGCGCCGACGTCGACTGGCGGCGGCTCGCGCCCCGCGACGCCCGGCGGATCTCCCTGCCCACCTACCCGTTCGAGCGGTCCCGGTGCTGGGTCGAGCCCGTCGACCAGGGCCGCCGCGGCCTGGCCGACGGCGCGGAGGTCGTGCGCTCGCTGCACCGCGACATCGTCGTGTGCCGGCTCGCGCCCGAGCGCTTCTGGGAGCTGGGCGAGCACCGCATCCACGGGGTCGCCGTGCTGCCCGGCACGGGTCTGGTCGAGCTGGTCGTGTCCTCGGCCCGGCGGCTCGGCCTGGCCGGGTCGGACGTGACGCTGCGCGACGTCCTCTTCGCCGCCCCGCTCGCGGTCGCCGACGGCGAGGACAAGGAGGTCCACGTCCTCTTCGAGGCCAGGGGCGACGTCACCGCCGTCACCATCGCCAGCCGGGGCGCCGACGGCGACTGGGTGGAGAACGCGCGGGCCGAGCTGGTCCGCGACGCCGTGCCGGACGCGGTCGCGCCGCTCGACGTCGAGGCCCTGCGGCGGCGGCTGGACCACCCGCTCCGCGAGCCCGCGGGCTCCGACCACGCCAAGGGGCTCGACGTCAGCGACCGCTGGACCGGGACGCTCGGCGACGGGTACGCCGACGCCGGGGCGACCGAGCTGCTGTACGAGTTCGAGCTGCCCGCGCGGTACCGGTCCGAGCTGGCCGACTACGCGCTGCACCCCGCGCTGTTCGACACGGTGGTCAACGCGCCCAGCAACGCCCACGACCAGGAGCTGCTGTACCTGCCGTTCTCGTACGGCGTGCTGACCGTGCGCGACTCGCTGCCCGCCCGCGTGCTCGCGCACTTCCGCAAGCGGCCGGAGTCCGTGGACGGCGCGCTGTACGCGTTCGACGTGACCGTGGTCGACCCGACCGGCCGGGTGCTGCTGACGGTGGACAACTACCGCATCAAGTCGGCGGCCGACGTCGACGTGCGCGGGTCCGGCGAGTACGGGTACGTCCAGGCGTACCGGCGCGTCACCCCGCCCGCGCCGGCGCGGCCGGGCAGCGGCTCCGTGCTGCTGTGCGGCGACTTCGGCGACGCCTTCGCCGGCCTGCGCGACGAACTGGAGAGGTCCGGCTACGACTGCGTCCCCGTGCCGGACGCGGCGGCGGCCGAGCGGGTGGCCGAGCGGCGCGAGTTCGCGTTCGGCGTGCTGGCCTGCCTGCCCGCCGCGGGCGCGTCGCTCGCGCAGGCCACCGGCGAGCCGGTCGAACGCGCGCTGGGCCTGCTCAAGCTCGTCTCGGACCGGCAGCTCGCGTTCGCCGGCGGCCTGCTCGTCCTCACCCACAACGCGCTCGCCGTCACCGGCGACGAGTCCGCGCTCCACCCCGGCCAGGCCGGCGTGCTCGGCCTGATGCGCGTCGCGGCGCTGGAGTACAAGGCGCTGGGCATCCGCTGCGTGGACAGCGACGAGCGCACCGGCCCGGCCGCGCTGCTGGCCGAGGCGACGGCCGCCGACCGGCCGCCGTTCGTGCTGTACCGGGACGGCCGGCCGCACGAGCCGCACGTGAAGCGGCGGCCGATCCCGCCCCGCGACGGCGAGCGGCCGCCCCTGCCCGGCGACGGGGTGACCCTCGTGTCCGGCGGCACGGGCGACCTCGGCACCGCCGTGGCGCGGCACCTGGTGCGGCGCGGCGTGCGCAGGCTCGTGCTGCTGGGCTCCGACCGGGCGGACGCGACGCGGCCCGACTGGGCGGAGTTCGAGCGCGACCTGGACGTGTTCGAGGTGCTGCGGCTCGACCTGGGCGACCGCGAGGCCGTCGAGCGCACCGTGCGGGACGTGCGGGAGCGGCACGGCCGGATCTCCGGCGTGCTGCACCTCGCCGGCCGGCCGGGGATCGGGTTCCTGTTCACCAAGGCGTTCGACGAGTTCATGGCGGTGTACCGGCCGAAGGCGCTGGGCGCGGTGCACCTGCACGAGGCCACGCTGACCGACCGGCCCGACTACTTCGTCGCGTTCTCCAGCATCGCCGGGCTCCTGCTCGACCAGGGCCAGACCGACTACACCGCGGCGAACCTGGTGCTGGACAGCCTGGCCCAGCGCCGCGACCGCGAGCGGCTGCCCGGCCTGAGCGTGCAGTGGCCCGCGTGGCGCGAGACCGGCATCGCCGAGCGCATGGGCGCGGCCGACGAGGACGAGCTGTTCCCGCCGCTGGACACCGCCGAGGCGGTGGACCTGCTCGACGCCCTGCTGACCTCCGCCGACCCCGTCCCGGTGCTCATGCCGGGCCGGATGCGCAAGCCGGCCCGACCGGCGCCGCGGGAGGCCGGGCGGGGCGCGGCCGGCCGGGCCGTCGAGCTGCACGGCCTGGACGACGTCGGGGACCTCGAACGCGGCGTCGCGGAGATCTGGGCGGAGGCGCTCGACCTCGACGTGCTGGACGCGCACGAGGAATTCGGCGACCTCGGCGGCAACTCGCTGCTGACCGCGCAGGTGCTCAAGCTCTACGACGAGCGCTACCCCGGTCTGATGGACATCACGGACCTCTTCCGGTGCACCACCGTCGCCGCCCAGGCGGCCTGCCTCAAGGCCAGGCTGCGGGCGGACGAGCCGGCCGCCGCGGGACCGCCGCCCGCGGCCAAGGCCGACGAGGGCGACATCGACAAGCTGCTGGACCTGCTGGAGCAGGGCGCGATCACGGTCGAAGACGGGCGGGGTCTTCTCGAGGAAACGGACACCAGATGAGCAGCGTGAAGGATTTCATCCTCGAGCAATTCGTCAACAAGCAGATCGACCGCGACCGCGCCAAGAGGCTGCTGCTGGAACTGTCGGAGGCGAACCTCCACGAGGACATCGCGGTCATCGGCCTGGCCGGGCGCTTCGCCGAGGCCAAGAACGTCGACCAGTTCTGGGAGTTCCTCAAGGTCGGCCGGGACTGCATCCGCGACTACCCGCAGTCGCGCAAGGAGGACATGTACGACATCCTCCGCAACCCGTACTACGCGGAGGTCATGCTGGGCCGCCCGGTCGACGAGGCCGACCTCGACCGGCTCTACTCCGTGAGCGGCTACCTGGACCGGATCGACCACTTCGACTCCCGCTTCTTCGGCATCCCGCCGCTGGAAGCGGACTACATGGACCCGAACCAGCGGATCGCGCTCGAAGTGGCGTACGAGGCGCTGGAGAACGCGGGCTACGGCGGCGACAGCGCGGTCGGGTCCCGGACCGGCGTGTTCCTGGGCCGCGACCAGTCGAACTACTCCTACTACCGGATGTTCTCCGAGCGGCACCCGATGCAGCTCTCCGGTTCGTGGGAGGGCATGGTCGCCAGCCGCATCTCCTACGTGCTCGACCTCAAGGGCCCGTGCCTCATGACCGACACCGCCTGCTCCGCGGGCAGCGTCAGCGTGCACCAGGCCATCCAGTCGCTGCTGCTGGGCGAGTGCGACATGGCGCTCGCGGGCGGCATCAACCTGTCCTCCGGCGGCGAGCCGAAGACCAGCTTCCTGTCCGGCGCGACGATGGACAGCGTCGTCTCCGGCGACGACAGCGTGCGCACCTTCGACGCCCGCGCGAACGGCACGCTGTGGGGCGAGGGCGCGGGCATCGTGCTGCTCAAGCCGCTGAAGAAGGCGCTGGCCGACCGCGACCACGTCCGCGCCGTCATCAAGGCGTCCGCCATCAACAACGACGGCACGTCCAACAGCATCACCGCGCCCAACGCGCTGATGCAGGAGCGGGTCATCCTCGACGCCTGGGCCAAGGCCGACGTCCCGCCCGAGACGATCACCTACGTGGAGGCGCACGGCACGGGGACCGTGCTCGGCGACCCGATCGAGGTCAAGGGCCTGTCCAACGCGTTCCGCCGGCACACCGACCGCAGGCAGTTCTGCGGCATCGGCTCCCTCAAGACCACGATGGGCCACATGGTGGCCGCGTCCGGCTCCGCCTCGCTGGCCAAGGTCGTGAAGTCGCTGGAGTCCGGCCTGCTCGCGCCCTCGGTGAACTTCGAGGTGCCCAACCCGTACATCGACTTCGCCGACAGCCCGCTGTACGTCAACGACCGCCTGGTGCCGTGGGAGACCGGCGGCGAGCCGCGACGGGCCGGGATCAGCTCGTTCGGCTTCATCCGCACGAACTGCCACATGGTGCTGGAGGAGGCGCCGCGCTACCGCGCCGAGCCGCAGCTGCGCGAGCGCTACTGCTTCACCGTCACCGCCAAGACCGAGGCGGCCCTGACCGGGCTGCTGGACGCGTACGCGACCGTGCTGGCGGACAGCCCGTGGTCGCTCGCCGACATCTGCTACACCTCCAACATCGGGCGCGGCCACCACGAGCACCGCGTCATGGTCGTCGCGGCGACCAAGGAGCAGCTCGCCGAGTCGGTCGACCGGCTGCGGCAGCGCGGCCTGGGCACCGACGCGCAGCGCGGCATCTTCCACGGCGTGCACGCCGTCGTCAGCGACAAGCGGGGCGACCTGCGCCCCGGCGACATCACCGCCCAGATCGCCAAGCGGCTCTCCGACTCCGCCAACGCGAAGCTCGCCGAGTACCGCGCGCGGGGCGGGCAGGAGGCGCTGACCGGGCTGGCCGACGCCTACGTCCGCGGCGCGCGGGTCGACTTCGCGGAGTTCTACGCCGACGAGCCGCGCCGCCGGGTGCCGCTGCCCACCTACCCGTTCGAGCGGATCCGCCACTGGGCCAAGCCCATGCGGACGAGCGTGCGCGGTTTCGCCACCGCCGAGGCGAACCCCCTGCTGGGCACGGAGGTCGGCCGCTCGGACGCCGGCGTCGTGTTCGAGAACACGCTGTCGGTGGACCGGCACTGGGTGCTGTCCGACCACCGGATCGACCACAAGCCCGTGGTGCCGGGCACGACGTACCTGGAGATGGCGCGGGCCGCGCTCGCGGCGGTGGAGAACACCGCCGGCATGCGGTTCGAGAACGTGTTCTTCCTGGTGCCCCTCGCCGTCGAGGAGGGCGAGGAGGCGACCGTGCGCACCACGCTGGACCGGGTCGGGCGCGGGTACTCGTTCCGGGTCGCCAGCGCCCAGGGCGGGGAGTGGGTCACGCACGTCGAGGGCCGGATCAGCCCGCTGCGCGACGAGCCCCCGGCCGAGGCCGTGGACGTCGAAGCGCTCAAGGCCGCCGCGCTGGAGGTGACCGACCCGTACCCCACCGAGACCGACACGGGCGTGTTCCAGTTCGGCCCGCGCTGGGACAACGTCCGCGCGGTGTGGAAGCAGGAGACCGGCGCGCTGGCCCTGCTGCGGCTGCCGGAGGGCGTGCCGGGCGACGGCTTCGGCCTGCACCCGGCCAAGCTGGACAACGCGGTGAACCTCATCTCGCAGAACAGCGGCGAGACGTTCCTGCCCTACCTCTACAAGGGCATCGTCCTGCACCGGCCCATGCCGGAGACGTGCTACTCGCTGATCCGCACGGTCCGCGACGACAGCCGCGACGGCGAGACGATCACCTACGACGTGGACCTCCTCGACGCCGACGGCGTGCCGTTCGGGCGGATCACCGACTACACCGTGAAGAAGGTCGACTGGCGGCGGTTCAGCCTGGGCGGGCCGCGCCGGTACCTCCAAGTGGAGTGGCAGGCGGTGCCGCGGGTCCCCGCCGAGGTCGAGGGGTCCGCCGTGTGGGCCCCGGTCGTGCTGGACAACGCCGGCGGCCGGCGGCTGGTCGCCGCCGTCGAGGCGCTCGGGCACCGGGTCGTCCCCTGCTACGTGGGCGAGCGGACCGACGCCGACCGGGGCGTCTTCGCGCCGGACGAGGACGGCGCGGCGCTGCTGGCCGAGCGGCTGCGGCGGGAGGGCGTCGAGGGCGTGCTGTTCGCGACCGACTTCACCGCGCCGGACGGGCACGCCCACCGGCGGGCGGTCGGCGTGGACGCGTTGTTCGAGCTGTACCGCGCGTTCGTGGCGCACCGGGTGAAGCTCGCGCACGGCCTGAAGGTCCTGGGCCGCGACGCCTGGCAGGTCGTGCCGGGCGACGGCCCCACCGACCCGCACTCGGCCGCCACCGAGGCGCTCGCGCAGGTCGTCGGGCAGGAGCACCGGCACCTGCGGGTGGACGTGGTGGACGCCCGCGCGGACGCCGACCTGGACTTCGTGCTGCGGGAGGCGCTGGGCGACGCGGGCGGCGCGCTGCGGGCCGTCCGCGGCACGGACACCCACCTGCGCCGCCTGCGGTACGCGGAGGCCGACGTGGAGGAGGCGGCGGAGCCGCGGTACGCGGGCGGGACGTTCGTGGTCACCGGCGGCGCGGGCGGCCTCGGCCTCGCCGTGGCCGGGGAGATGGCGCGCCAGGGCGCGGCACGGATCCTCCTGCTGGGCCGCCGGCCCCTGGACGACCTCACCGCGCGACGCGTCGCGGAGGTCGCCGGGGCCGAGTACGTCGTGTGCGACGTGGCGCGGGAGGCCGACGTGCGCGCGCTGGGCGACCGGCTGCGGGAGGAGGCCGTCACCCTCGGCGGCATCGTCCACGCCGCCGGCGTGGCGGGCGACGGGTTCCTGGCCAACAAGCCGCGCCCGGTCTTCGACGCCGTGCTGGCGCCGAAGGTCGACGGCAGCCTGGCCCTGGTGGAGCTGGCGAAGGAGCACCCCGGCGCGTTCCTGGTGTTCTTCTCCTCCATCACGGCGGTCACCGGCGGCCAGGGGCAGGGCGACTACTGCGCGGCGAACGCGTTCATGGACTCGCTGGCCGCGCGGGCGCGGGCCGAGGGCGTCCGGGCGCTGTCGGTGAACTGGCCGACCTGGTCCGAGGTCGGCATGGCCGTGCGGTACGGCGTCGGCGACGGCGACTCGCCGTTCCGCGCGCTCACCGTGAAGGACGGCCTGGCCTGGCTGGACCACTTCCTGCGGGACCCGGCCGACGGCGTCATCCCGTCCCGGTTCGACCTGGGCGTGCTGCGCGAACGCCTCGACGAGATGCCCTTCCTGCTGGAGGACGACGTCGCCGCCGCCGTCGCGCGGGCCGGTCGGGACGGCGCGCCCGCGGGCGAGGCCGTCGAGGTCCGCCTCGTCGGCCTGCCCGAGCCCAGCCGGACGGAGTTGACGATCGGCGCGGTCTACGGCGCGGTCCTCGGCCTCACCGAGGTCGACGCCCACGCGAGCTTCCAGGACCTGGGCGGCAACTCGCTGATGACGGCGCAGCTGCTGCAGAAGGTCGAGGACGTCTACCCCGGTCGGATCGACATCGCCGACCTGTACTCCTACGCGACCGTCACGAGCCTCGCCGGCTACATCGACGAGCGGGTCGCGGCCGAGTCCAGGGCGGCCGCGCCGGACCGGGACGACTTCGGGGGAGCGGACCAGTCGCTCCAGGACGTGCTGGAGGAGATCGGCGACGCCGAGCTGACGAGCATGTTCGCCGACGGCGCCGGGAGGAACCAGGCATGAGGTCGAACGCGGAGCTGAGGAAGGACCTGCTGCGGTACCTGCTCATGCAGGTCAAGCAGGAGGCGCTCGACGTCGACCGGGCGAAGGAGTTCATCCGGGCGATCGGCGACGGCGGCCGGGACGACGACCGCGTCGCCGTCGTCGGCATGGCCTGCCGGTTCCCCGGCGCGTCGGACAAGGAGCAGTTCTGGCGCAACCTGGTCGACGGGCGCGAGTCGATCGGCGACTTCCCGCCGCTGCGGCTGGACGACCTGCGGCGGGTCGAGGGCGACGCCTCGGCCGTGCGCAAGGGCGGCTACCTCGACCGGGTCGACCTGTTCGACGCGGAGTACTTCGGCATCCCGCCGCACGTGGCGACCCAGCTCGACCCGTACCACCGCAACCTCCTGGAGGTGCTGGTGGAGACGATGGAGGACGCCGGGTACGCCAAGAGCGAGCTGTACGGGTCGAACACCGGCATCTTCGTCGGCAACGACCACACGCACCGGCTGATCACGTCCTACCTGCCGTTCCTGTCCGAACTGGACTTCTCGGCGATCACCGGGTCGTGGTCGGGCATCCTGGCGAGCCGGCTGTCCTACCTGCTCGACTTCCGCGGCCCGGCCACCGTCATCGACACCGGGTGCTCGTCCGGCCTGGTCGCGGTGGACGCGGCGGTCAAGGCGCTGCGCAACGGCGACTGCGACACCGCGTTCGTCGCCGCGATCAACCTGTTCCTGTCGCCGTCCAGCCTCGGCAACGAGACCGAGTCCGCCGACCACCGGGTGCGGGCGTTCGACGCCGCCGCCGACGGCACGGTGTGGAGCGAGGGCGTGGCCGGGGTCTACCTCAAGCCGCTGTCGCGCGCCCTCGCCGACGGCGACCACGTCTACGGCGTGCTCCTGGGCAGCGCGGTCAACAACGACGGCCGCAGCAACGGCCTCACCGCGCCCAACGCGCAGGCGCAGAAGAACCTCCTGGTCAGCGCGTGGAAGCGGGCCGGCATCGCGCCGGAGTCGGTGTCCTACATCGAGGCGCACGGCACCGGCACGACGCTGGGCGACCCCATCGAGATCAAGGGCCTCACCAGCGCGTTCGCCGAGTTCACCGACCGCAGGCAGTTCTGCGCGCTCGGCTCGGTCAAGTCGAACATCGGCCACACCGTCGGCGCGGCCGGCCTGGCGTCGCTGATCAAGACCCTGCTGTGCCTGGAACGCCGGACCATCCCGCCGTCGATCCACTTCGACGTGCCCAACCCGCTGCTCGACCTGGCCACCGCGCCGGTCTACGTGGCCGACCGGCTCACCGAGTGGGAGGCGGCCGACACGCCGCGCCGGGCGGGCGTGAGCAGCTTCAGCCTGAGCGGGACGAACTGCCACGTGGTGCTGGAGGAGGCGCCCGACCGCGCGACGACGCCCCGCCGCGCGGCGGCCCCCCATGGCGCCGCGGCCGACCGCGCGCTCCGGCCGCTGGTGTTCCCGATCTCGGGGCGCGACGAGGAGCTGCTGGCCCGGACCGCCGCGCGGCACCTCGACCACCTCGACCGCCACCCCGAGCTGTCCCTGGCGGACGTGTGCTTCACCCTGCAGGCGGGCCGCGAGCACCAGCCCGCGCGGGCGGTGGTCGTGTGCGAGACCCGCGAGGGCCTGCTCGACGGCCTGCGGCGGCTGCTGGAGCCGGGGTCGGCGGACGGCGGGCGCCTGGTGGACGGCGGCGTCGTGCTGCGCGAGGACCCGTCGGTCCTGCCCGGCGACCTCGGACGCCTCGGCGACGCGGTCACGGCCTTCCTCGCCGGCCGCGCGCGGCCGTTCGCGGGCCTCGACCGGGACCCGGACGTGCGGCGGGTGCCGTTGCCGCCCCAGCTGTTCCGGCACGTGCGGCTGTGGGACGAGACCGTGCGGGCGATCCGGCCCGGGGTCGAGGAGCAGGCGTCGGCCGACCCGGTCGACCGGCTCCGCGCGGTCCTCGCCGCGCCCGCGCGCCTCGCCGACTTCGACGAGTCCGCGGTGGACGCCCTGCCGCGCAAGGTGGTCGCCGGCGTCTGGTCGGAGATCCTCGGCTACCCGGCGATCCGCGGCGGGGACGACTTCTTCGCCCTCGGCGGCGACTCCATCTCGTCGGTGAAGATCACCCAGCTGCTCAACGCGGTGCTCGACCTCGACCTGCCGCCGACCACCCTGCTCGCGAAGCCGACGTTCGACGAGTTCGCCGACGCGGTGATCCGGGACTTCGGCGTGGACGAGGAGCTGGTCCGCTCGCGGCTGAGCGGGCCGTCCCGCCGGGCCGTGCGCGCCGACCAGGTCCTGGAGGACTACGAGCTGCCGCTGACCGCCGCGCAGCGCGGCATGTTCGTCTCCGGCCAGGTGGACGAGGGCTCGGTCGCGTACAACGTCAGCGGCATCACCATCCGCCCCGGCACGCTGGACGTGGCCGCGCTGGAGGAGTCGCTGCGCGTGCTGGTGCGACGGCACGACAGCCTGCGCTCGACGTTCCACCTGCGGGACGGCGAGCCGTTCCAGCGCGTGCGCGCGGAGGTGCCGGTCGCGGTCGAGCACCGGCGGCTCGGCCCGCTCGCGGAGGGCGAGACCCACGAGGCCGCGGCCCGCCGGGAGATGGCGCGCTTCGTCCGCCCGTTCGTGCTGGACACCGCGCCGCTGTTCCGCGTCGGCTACTTCGAGTTCGACGACGGCGTGTCGTGCGTGGCGATCGACATCCACCACATCATCACCGACGGCACCTCGATGGGCATCCTGTTCCGCGACCTCGGGGTCATCGCGGAGGGCGCGGCCCTGCCGCCGCTGCCCCGCGACTACCGCTCGGCGATCCGCGGGCTGCTGGAGCGCCAGGCCGGTCCGGACATGCTCCCGCACCGCGACTACTGGGTCTCCCGGTTCGCCGACGGCGCGCCCACGCTCCAGCTCACCACCGACCGGCAGCGGTCGGACTCGGTCACCGCGGCGGGCGCGACGCTCTTCGCGTCGGTCGACGCCGGGACGCTGGAGGCCGCCAAGCGCTACGCGCGCGAGCACAACGTCACGCTCTACATGGTGCTGCTGGGTGTGTTCCAGCAGTTGCTGTCCCGGCTGAGCGGGCAGGCCGATGTCGTGATCGGCGCGCCGGTGCTGGGGCGGCCCGACCTGACCTACCAGGACCTGGTGGGCATGTTCGTCACCACGCTGCCCGTCCGCGTCGCCGCCGCGCCCACCACCGGTGTCGGCGACTTCCTGGCCGGCCTGCGGACGACCGTGCTGGAGGCGTTCGAGCACCAGGCGTACCCGCTGGAGTCGCTGGTCGAGGAGCTGGACCTGCCGCGCGTGCCGGGCAGGAGGCCGCTGTTCGACGTCTGCTTCGTGCACCAGAACACCGACATGGGGCTGGAGCCCGACGACGAGCGGGTCATCCCGTTCGACGACGGCAGCGCCAAGTACGACATCACGCTCAGCACCAGGGAAGCCGACGGCGGCCTGCTGCTGGAGTGGGAGTACTCCACCGCCCTGTTCCGCGAGGAGACCGTGGCGCTCTACGCGGAGCGCTACGCCACGCTGCTCAAGTCGTTCGTCACCGCCGCGGACGACGACCCGGTGGGCACGCTCGACCTGATGCCGGCCCGCGAGCTGGAGCTGATCCGGCGCTTCGCGACCGTGCCCGCCGCGGCGCCGGACACCCGGAGCATCGCCCGGCTGTTCGAGGAGCACGTCGCGGCGGACCCGGACCGGACGGCGCTCATCGCGGGCGACGACCGCCTGTCGTACGGGGAGCTGAACGAGCGGGCGAACCGCGTCGCGCACGGCCTGCTCCGGCTCGGCGTGACGCCCGGCTCGCCGGTGGCGCTGCTCGTGGACCGCTCGTTCGACATGGTCGTCGCCATCCTCGGCGTGCTGAAGGCGCGGTGCTACTACGTGCCGCTGAACACCGACTTCCCGGTCGAGCGGCTGCGCGTGATGGTCGAGGACGTCGGCGCGGGCACCCTGCTCACCACCGCCGCGCGCATGCACCAGGCCGCGGAGCTGGTGTCCGAGCGGCTGCGGATCGCGGACGTCCGGGCGCTCGCGGAGTCCTCGGCCGGGACCGGGAACCCGGACCTGCCGGGCAGCAGCGCCGACGAGGTCTACGTCATGTACACCTCGGGGACGACCGGCGTGCCGAAGGGCTCGGTGATCCGGCAGCGGAACGTGCTGCGCGTGGTCCACCGGTCGGTGTTCTACGCCGCCGACCCGAGCGACGTCTTCCTCATGGTGTCGGACTACTCGTTCGACGGCTCCGTCTACGACATGTTCGGCGCGCTGACCAACGGCGCGTCGCTCGTGCTGCTGGACAAGCCGTCCGTGCTGGACCTCGACCGGCTCGGCGCGGCGATCCGGCGGCACGGCGTCACCAGCTTCTTCATCACCACGGCCATGTTCAACGCGATGGTCGACCACGTGCCGGACGCGCTCGGCAGCGTCCGCAAGGTGATCTTCGGCGGCGAGATCGCGTCGCCGGCGCACGTGAGGCGGGCGTTCGACCTGCTCGGACCCGGCCGGATCGGCCACGCCTACGGCCCCACGGAGACCACCGTCTTCGCGACCGTGCACACGCTCGACGCGCTGGACCCCGACGACGCGGTCCCGATCGGCCGCGCCATCAACGACACCTCGCTGTGGGTGCTCGACGAGCGGCTGGAGCCGGTGCCGGTCGGCGTCAACGGCGAGCTGTACATCGGCGGGTCCGGGGTGGCCGACGGGTACCTCAACCAGCCGGAGCTGACCGCCGAGCGGTTCGTGCGGGTGCCCGCCGTGCCGGGCGAGCGGCTCTACAAGACCGGCGACATCGTCACGTTCAAGACCAACGGCCTGCTCTACTACACCGGCCGCGTCGACCAGCAGATCAAGCTGCGCGGCTACCGGATCGAGCTGGCGGAGATCATCCAGGTGGCCCTGGACGAGCCGTACGTCCGCTGGGCCCACGCGGGCCTGCACGAGACCGCCGAGGGCAGCCGGAGCCTGTGCCTGTGGGTCGGCTACGAACCGGGGCGGGAGCACGACGAGCCGCTGCTGCGCGCGGCGCTGGCCCGCCGGCTGCCCGACTACATGGTGCCGCCCTTCATCGTCCGGGCGGACGACGTGCCGCTGAACGCCAGCGGCAAGGTGGACGTGGCGGCGCTGCCGAAGCCGGAGTTCACCGCGTCCACGACGGCCGCGGCGCCGGAGACCGACTCGCTGCGCGTGCTCGCCGACGCCTGGCAGCACGTGCTGGGCGTCCCGGTGGACGACATCGACGCGAACTTCTTCGCGCTGGGCGGCGACTCGATCAAGGCGATCCAGATCGTGGCCCGGCTCAAGGAGCACGACGTCGAGGTGCGGGTCGCCGACCTGCTCGGCAACGCGACGTTGCGGACGCTGGAGGAGAAGCTGGCGGTCACCGCGGGTTCCGGACCGCGCGTGTACGACCCGACCCCGCTGTCGGGCCCGATCACGCCGAGCCCGATCCAGCACGCGTTCCTCGACCACCCGGACGACCTGGCCCGGGTGTTCACCCAGTCCCTGCTCGTCACGCCCTCCGAACCGGCCCCGCTGGACCGCCTGGCGCACGCCGCCGAACGGCTCGTCCGCCACCACGACCTGCTGCGGGTCGAGGTGGACGACCGGGGCGGGCTGAGTTTGCGGGACGTCGACGCGCCGGCGCTCGTCCACGCCGAACAGGCACCGGCCGGCCTGTCCGGGGAAGCCCTCGCGGACTACCTCCGGGCGGTGCAGGCACGGGTGGACGTGCGGGGCGGCCCGGTCGTCAGCCTGGCCGCCGGGCTGGGGGAGGGGCGCGACCAGTTCGCCGTCGCGATCCACCACCTGGCCGTGGACGTCGTGTCGTGGGGCGTCCTGCTGGAGGACCTGCTCACGTGCCTGGCGGACCCGGACGCCGAGCTGCCCGCCAAGACCATGCCGTTCCCGGCGTGGACGGCCGAGGTGCGGCAGCGCGCGCGGGACGGCGCGTTCCGCGCCCAGCTGCCCTACTGGCTCGACGTCGCGCGGGCCGCGGCCGAGGTGGGCGAGGTGTTCGACGACGCCGACCCGAAGCGGTCCGAGACCACCGCGACGGTCGTGCGGCTGTCGGAGGCCGACGACTTCTCCGTCCTCGACGCCGCGCGGGAGGCGCACGGCGCGAGCGCCGCCGAGACCGTCCTGGCCGTGGTGGCGCGGGCCCTGGCGTCGGCCACCGGCCGCGACCGCGTGCTGTTCACCCTCGAAGGGCACGGCCGCGAGCCGATCGCGGGCGACCACGACCTCAGCCGGACGGTGGGCTGGTTCACCAGCACGTTCCCGCACCTGGTGGAGGTCGGGCGGGACGTCGCGGACACCCTCGACGCGGTGCGGCGCTCGTTCGAGCGGCTGCCGGACAAGGGCGCGGGCTTCGGCCCCCTGCTCCGGTTCGACGCGGGCCTGGGCGGGGACCGGGACGCGCTGGCCGCGGTGCGGCCGCGGGTGTCCTTCAACTACCTGGGCGACCAGGACGGCGCCGGCGGCGTCGCGATCACCCACCTCCCGGCGGACATCACCACCGACGCGGAGCTGCGCTCGCCGCACGTCCTCGACATCATCGCGTCCCGCAGCGGGCGCGACCTCGTGGTCGAGGTGCGGCACCCGCGCGCCTGGGAGTCGAACGGCCTGGCCCGGCGGATCACCGCGGCTTTGGACCGGTCGTTCCAGGAGGTCCGCGACGCCCTCAAGGCGGGCGAACCGCTGGGCATCCGGGTGTCGTCGCCGATCCGCCAGGACGTGCTCGCCGACATCCTGCTGGACGTCGCGGGCGGGAGCTGAGCGCGCATGACGACCCCACCCCGGCACCGGCCGACGGCCACCAAGACCCGATCACCGCGTCAGGGCGAAGCAGAGAGCCTGGTTCATGGTTGACAAAGACAACATCGAGTCCATCTCCGGTCTGGCCGCGATGCAGAAGGGCATGCTCCTCAGCCATGCCGTGGACACCGGCTCGGACGCGTACGTGGAGCAGTTCGACTTCGTGATCACGGGCGAGGTGGACGCCGGGCACCTGCGCGCGGCGCTCGCGGGCGCGTCCCGGACCTACAGCGTGCTGCGCACGATCTTCTCCTACCGCAACACCGACGAGCCGTACCAGATCGTGCTCAAGGAGTGGGCGCCGTCGCTGGACGTCCGCGACTACCGCGACCGGCCCGACCTCGACCGCGACGTGGAGGAGTTCAAGGTCGCCGACCGCGCCAAGGGGTTCGACCTCAGCGCGGACGTGCTGCTGCGGGCCACCCTGATCCGGGTCGCGGACCGGCGCTGGCGGCTCGTGTTCACCTTCCACCACATCATCCTGGACGGCTGGTCGCTCGGCCCGCTGTTCGCGACGATGATGGGCTACTACGACGAGCTGACCCGGACCGGGACCTTCCAGCCGCGGCACGAGGCGCTGCCGTACCGGGACTACATCGCCTGGTACGAGCGGCAGCGCGGCGAGGACGCCCGGCGGTACTGGGAGGAGGTGCTGGACGGCTACGAGACCGAGGCCGTGCTCCCCTCCGACCCCCGCCCCGGCGGCTACCGCGGCGCCACCCACCGGTTCACCCTGCCGGACGAGCTGCACGAGGGCCTGAAGCGGTTCGCGCGGGACGCCGGGGTGACGCAGAGCGCCGTCTTCCAGGCCGCCTGGGGCGTCGTGCTGCAGAAGTTCAACTACGCCGACGACGTGGTCTTCGGCAGCGTGGTGTCCGGGCGCGGCACCGAGCTGGGCGGCATCGGCGAGGCGGTCGGGCTGTTCGCGAACACCCAGCCGGTCCGCGTGACGACCGGGCCGGACCGGACGTTCGCCGACCTGTGCCGCGACGTGCGGGACTCGTACCTGCGCTCCAGCGCCTTCGAGCACTACGCGCTGCACGAGATCCAGGCCGTCACCGCGCTGAAGAACAAGCTCCTCAACCACGTCGTCGCGTTCGAGAACTACCCGCTGTCCGAGCAGCTGCGCGACTTCGGCGGCGACGAGGGCGACGGGCTCGCGTTCGAGGGCGTCGAGGTCTTCGAGCGGACGAGCTACGACCTGCACATCGTGGTCAACCCCGGCCGCGACTTCGCGATCACGTTCGCCTACAACGAGAACCACTACGCGCCGGACCTGGTCCGGGCGCTGGAGACCTGCCTCGTGCGGGTCTTCGCGGCGGCGGTCGCCGACGGGCAGGTCCGGGTCGGCGACATCGCGCTGTGGGACGCCGAGGAGGACGCCCCGGCGGCGCAGGCGTCCCCGTCGTCCCTGTTGGACTCGTCCGTGGTGGACGTGTTCGCCGACGTCGTGGCGGCCCACGGCGACAAGACCGCGTTGGTGTGGCGGGGCCACGAGTACAGCTACGCGGAACTCGACCGCTGGTCCGACGCCGTCGCCTGGCAGCTCAAGGAGCGCGGCGTCGTGCCGGGCACGGCGGTCGGCGTGCTGGTGGACCGCCGCCCGGAGCTGATCGCGGCGATCCTCGGGCTGCTGAAGAACGGCAACTTCTACGTGCCGATCGACACCAAGGACGCCAAGCCCCGGGTCGGGTACGTCGTCGCCGACGCGGGCGTGGAGCACCTGTGCACGGTCGCGGAGCACGCCGACAAGGCCCCGGCGTCGGCCAGGGTGCTGCTGGTGTCGAAGCCCTCGGGCGACGTGCCGCCGTTCCCGCGCCTGCGCAACCTGAACGGCGCCACCGCGTACCTCATGTACACGTCGGGGTCCACCGGGAACCCCAAGGGCTGCCGGATCACCCACCGCAACATCCTGCGCCTGGTGGCCGACCAGAAGTTCTTCGACTTCGGCGAGCGCCACGTCGTCATGTTCACCGGCTCGCCCGCGTTCGACGCCAGCACGTTCGAGATCTGGGGGACGATGCTGTTCGGCGCGACCCTGGTGCTGGCCGACGAGCTGGACGTGCTCGACGGCGACCTCATGCGCGACACGGTCAAGCGCAACCAGGTGACGGCGATGTGGCTCACGTCGCCGCTGTTCAACCAGCTCTGCGCCTACGACCCGGCGATCTTCGACCGGCTGGAGCACCTGCTGGTGGGCGGCAGCGCGCTCTCGGTCCAGCACCTGGTCAAGGTCCGCGCGGCGTGCCCGGACCTGAGGATCACCAACGGCTACGGCCCCACCGAGAACACGACGTTCTCCACGACGCACGAGATCCGCCCCGAGGACCTGCGCCGCGAGCGGATCCCGATCGGGCGCCCGCTGGCGCACTCGTCGGCCCACGTCCTGGACCGGGGCCTGAACCTCGTGCCGCCCGGCGCGATCGGCGAGCTGTGCGTGGGCGGCGACGGCGTGTCGACCGGCTACCACAACCGGCCGGACCTCGACCTGACCAGCTTCGTCACGGTGCCCGCGCTGCCCGGCCGGCGGCTCTACCGCACCGGCGACCTGGTCCGCGAGCTGCCCGACGGCACGCTGGACTACCTCGGCCGCGCCGACGACCAGGTCAAGATCAGCGGCTTCCGGGTCGAGCTGGGCGAGGTCGAGAGCGTGCTGCGGTCGCTCGACCGGGTCGAGGACGCGGCCGTGATCTGCGTCGACGTGGACGGCGAGAAGAGCCTGCGCGGTTACTACGTGGCCGCCGAGCGGATCGCGCCCGACGTCGTCCGCCAGGCCATGGCGAAGAAGGTCGCGCCGTACATGGTGCCCGCGGGGCTCGTGCAGCTCGACCGGATCCCGCTGAACAAGAGCGGCAAGGTGGACCGGACCCGGCTCGCGGGGATCCGGCCCGAGCCGGAGGCCCGCCGCGAGGCGCCCGACCTCGGCCCCGTGTCCGACGTCGCGCGCGTCATCTTCGACATCGTGGCCGACCTCGTCCCCGTCGAGGCCATCGACGTCAACCGCAACTTCTTCGACCTCGGCATCAACTCGCTCAACCTGCTGACGATCAACAACCGGCTGCGCAAGGTGCTGGACCGGAACGTGCCGCTGGTGCAGCTGTTCCAGCACACGTCCATCGCCTCGCTCGCCGCCTACCTCGACGGCACGACCGACGCCGAGGACACCGCGGTCGACGCCGACGAGACCGAACCCGGGGACTCGTTCGACGAGCAGGAGGAGGAGCGCGCCTTCAGCGCGACCGCGCTGCTGCGGGAGATCGCGGACGAGATCGCCGAGGAACTCGCCGCCGAGCTGGAAGAGGAGCTCTGACCATGCCGGACAACAAGGCCGTCAAGCGCCGGGAGACCGGGCTGGAGATCGCCGTCATCGGCATGGCCGGCCGGTTCCCGCAGGCCGAGGACATCGACCGGTTCTGGGCCAACCTGGTCGAGGGCGTGGACGCCATCTCCCGCTTCACCGACGACGAGCTGCTCGACATGGGGGTGGCCAAGGCGACGCTGGAGGACGAGAAGTACGTCCGGGCCAAGGGCGTGTTCCCGAACCTCGAGTACTTCGACGCGGAGTTCTTCAACTACGCCCCGGCCGACGCGACGCTGCTCGACCCCCAGGTCCGCGCCCTGCACGAGGAGGTCTTCCACGCGCTGGAGGACGCGGGCTACTCGGCGGAGGGCCGGCCCGAGGCCATCGGCCTCTTCCTCGGCGCGACGAACAACCTGGCCTGGGAGACGCACACCCTGACCAGGCACATCCTGGAGTCCGGGCTGACGTTCACCGGCATGCAGCTCAACGACAAGGACTTCGCCGCCACCCGGATCGCCTACGCCCTCGACCTCAAGGGCCCGGCGCTCACCCTGCACACCGCGTGCTCGACGTCGCTGGTCGCCATCGACATGGCGTGCCGCAACCTGTGGACCGGCGCGTGCCAGATCGCGCTGGCGGGCGGCAGCGGGCTCACGCTGCCGCACAAGAACGGGTACCGCTACCAGGAGAACATGATCCACTCGCCGGACGGCACCTGCCGCCCGTTCGACCGGGACGCGGGCGGCACGGTCGAGGGCAACGGCGTCGGCGTGGTGGTGCTCAAGCGGCTGGAGACCGCGCTGCGCGACGGCGACCACGTCTACGCGGTGATCAAGGGCTCGGCGGTCAACAACGACGGCAACCGCAAGGTCGGCTACACCGCGCCGAGCATCGAGGGCCAGGCCGAGGTCATCCGCAAGGCGTACCGCGTCGCCAACGTGCCCACCGCCGAGGTGTCCTACGTGGAGACCCACGGCACCGGCACCGCGCTCGGCGACCCGATCGAGATCGAGGCGCTGCGCAAGGCGTTCGGCGCGGGGCGGCCCGGCTCGACCGGCCTCGGCTCGCTCAAGGCGAGCATCGGCCACCTCGACACCGGCGCGGGCGTCGCCTCGCTGATCAAGACGTGCAAGATCCTGGAACAGCGGACCGTGCCGCAGAGCCTGCACTTCGCGGAGCTGAACCCGAACATCGACCTCGACGGCAGCCCGTTCTACGTCGTGGCCGAGAAGCAGGAGCTGCGGCCCAAGCGGTCGGAGGCCGACGAGGTGCTGCCGCTGCGCGCGGGCGTCAGCTCGTTCGGCATCGGCGGCAGCAACGCCCACGTGGTGCTGGAGGAAGCGCCCCCGGCCCGGCCCGCCTCGACCAAGGGCCGGGCGTACAACACGTTCGTCGTGTCGGCCACGTCCGAGGACGCGATCCGCCGCATCAAGCGGAACTTCGTGGACCACCTGGCCGCGTACCCGGACGTGGACGGCTCGGACCTGGCCTGGACGCTGCAGAACCGGCAACGCCGCCTGGCCTACCGCTACGCGGTCGAGTTCGCCGACGCCGCGCAGCTCCGCGAGCGGCTCCAGGAGTCCCTGGACGCCGACGAGCCGGTCGCCCGCGTGCCGAAGAACACGCGCGGCGACGTCTACTTCCTGTTCAGCGGCCTGGGCGCGCAGCACCTGCGCATGGCCCGCGACCTCTACGAGAAGGAACCGGCGTTCCGGGCGCACCTGGACGAGTGCTTCACCATCGCCACCGCGCTGGGCAGCGAGGTGCCCCGCGAGGTCTTCTTCGGCGACTCCGCGGAGGCCGAGAAGCAGCTGAACAACATCGAGACCACGCAGGTCCTGCTGTTCATGCTGGAGACCTCGATGGCGCGCACGCTGATCGGGTGGGGCCTCAAGCCGAAGGGCATGGTCGGGCACAGCACCGGCGAGCTGGCCGCGGCGTGCGTGGCGGGCGTGTTCTCGCTGGAGGACGGCATCCGCCTCGTCCAGGCGCGCGGCAGCCTGATGGACACCACCGTCGAGGGCGCGTTGACCTCCGTGCGCGCGCCGGAGGACGTGGTGCGCTCCCTGCTGAACGACGAGCTGGCCATCGCCGCCGTGAACGGCCCGGAGGACTGCACGGTCTCCGGCACCCCGGCGGCCATCGCCGAGCTGGAGCGGCAGTGCGCCGAGCGGGAGCTGAAGTTCGCGCACATCGAGGCCGACCACGCCTACCACTCGCAGTACATGGACTCCATGCTCGGCCGGTTCCGCGAGGTGCTGGACCGGGTGGAGCTGCACCAGCCGAAGATCCCGTACCTGTCGAACGTGACCGGCACGTGGATCACCGCCGCGCAGGCCACCGACCGGGACTACTACTGCTCGCACGCGCGCGAGACGGTCCGGTTCAAGGACGGCGTCGAGGCGATCCTGGAGCGCGGCGGCACCCTGTTCGTGGAGGTCGGGCCGGGCAAGTCGCTGTCGTCGTTCGTGCGCGCCATCGGCCGCGACGCCGACGTGACCACGGTGAACGTGCTGCGGCACCGGATGGAGGAGATCGGCGACGACGAGCACCTGGCGCGCGCGATCCGCAAGCTGTGGGAGAACGGCGTCGCGCTGGACTGGAAGGCGTTCCACCGGGGCCGCGAGCCGCGCAAGGTCAAGCTGCCGCTGTACCCGTTCGAGAAGGTCGAGTACCCGGTCGACATCGAGGAGTTCCAGCGGCTGCTGGACGGCCCGGCCGACGGCGGCACGCGCGTCGTCGCCGCCCGGCCCGCCCGGCAGGTCGTCGCGGCCCCCGTCGCCGCGACGCCGGCGGGCGCCTCCCGGCTGACCTGGTCGCCGTCCATGCGCCCGTCCTCGACCGGCAAGGAGCAGCCGAAGGTCCTGATCGCGCTCACCGACGACCGCCACGCGCTCAAGCGCGTGCTGGACGAGGTGCCGCACTGGCGGACGCTCTACGTCACGTCCGGCCCGGAGTACCGGTTCGACCGGCAGTCCGGCGCGGTCGTCCGCCCGGACCACGCGGGCGACCTCCGGCGGCTGCTGGACGACCTGGAGCGGCACGCGCTCGCGGGCGACACGCTGGTGGTGGACCGCGCGGACTACGCGTCGGCGGTGGCGACCCTGCGCGGCCTCTGCGCGGCCGTCCCCGCCATGCGGGAGCGGTGCGTGACCGACGTCGTGGTGCTGGACAACGGGGGCTTCCTGGGCAAGCGCGGCGACTTCCTGCCGCTGCTCGTGGGTCTCAACCACGAGCACCCGGCGTTCCGGGTGCGGGCCGTCCGGTGCGACTCGGCGCTCGGCGACCGGCGCGGCGGCGCGGTGTGGCGCGAGTGCCTGCGCACCGAGCTGGAGGCGCACCGGCCCGACGACGTGGCGGTCCGCTACGAGCAGGGCGCGCGGCTCGTGCCGAGGATGGTGCCGCTGGACGGCGGCGACCCGGCCGCGGGCCGGGCCGTGCGGACGGTGGTGCTGAGCCGCCGGCGCGACGTCGAGGACGTGGTGCGCGACCTGGCGGGCGCGCACCCCGCCCGGTCGTTCGACGTGCTGCCGTTCGACGTGGGCGCGGACGGCCCCGCACCGCGGGTCGGCGCGGTGGACGAGCGCGTCACCGTGCTGCCCGCGGTCACCGGGTCGACGTGGGAGGGGTTGGCGGCCAAGCTGTCGACCGGGCTGCACGTCCCGCGCGGCGCGGACGAGGTCGTGCTGTGGGACACGCCCGCCCGGGACGGCGAGGACGGCGGGCTCGACCGGCGCGGGCTCCTGCGCCTGCTCGCCGACCTGGGCCGCGAGCGGCGCATCCCGTGCCACGTGCTGTCCCGGCCGGGGCTGGACCGGGGCGGGTGGGACAGCGCCGTCACGGCCTGGTTCGCCGACAACGAGCGCGGGCACGCGGGCCTCACCCGGCTCTACGCGTTCGGGGCCGTGCACGAGGGCGACCGGTCGGTGCTGGACCTGCTGCCCCGGCTGCGCGAGGCCGGCATCGCCACGGCCTACCACGGGCTCGACCCGCTGCGGGCGCAGGCGGCCGCCAAGGTGGTCGACGCCGAGGCCGACGCCGAGCGGGGCGACGAGCGGCAGGCGATCGCCGCCGTGATCGAGCGCGAGATCCGCACCCTGCTCGGCTTCAGCGAGATCAGCGACCGGGCCGACATCTTCGACATCGGCCTGGACTCGGTGAAGCTGGTGCAGTTCACCAACGCCCTGGAGAAGAACGGCTACAAGGTCCTCGCGAACGAGGTCTACAACCACCCGACGGTCGCCGGGCTCGCCGCGCACATCGAGCGGACCGTGCGACGGGGGGTGTCGGACGACCTGTCCTTCGACAGCCTCGCGGCCCTGCTGGAACAACGCCTCGGCACGCCGTGCGCGTTCCGCGAGGTGAAGTCGGGGCGGGACGAGGACACCCTCGTCGTGCTTTTCGTGGAGGGTCTGGACGACGCGCTGAGGAAAAGAGTTGTCCGGGAGTTCAACGAACTCCGGGTGCCCGCCGAATTCCTGCCGCACTACGTTGTCCCGGGCGGTGGGGAGGAACTCGGGATGGCGTTGGACTTCGCGGCGCTGAAGACCGCCGCGGGCCTGCCCTCCTACGCCGGCGGCTATTCGGCGGTCTTCGAGGAGATCGACCGCCGGCAGGAGGAGCTGCGCCGGTCCATCGGGGCGCGGCCGGTGAAGTGGACGTACCCGATCAGCGCGATGCAGAAGCAGCACTTCGAGACCGAGTCGCGCCTGCAGCTCTACCTGATCCAGTTCCGCGAGCTGGTCGACGTCGACCTGCTCCGGCAGGCGCTGTGCGACGTGATCGGGCGGCACGGGCTCATGCGCAGCTTCCTGACCCGGTCGCTCGGCCGCCTGCGGTGGAAGGAGTTCGAGGCGCCCGAGACCATCGCCCTGCCGCGGCTCGACATGTCGGGCCTGGAACCGCACGAGCAGGAGGAGCTGCGGGCGGAGCTGGTCAAGCGCGAGTGGAACATGGACTTCAAGGTCGTCGACAAGCCGATGTACCAGGTCGTCCTGATCAAGTACAACGACCGCTCGCACGACCTGCTCTTCCAGTTCGACCACTCGATCTTCGACGCGGCGTCCGGCCAGCTGTTCCGGGGCGACCTGCTCAAGCGCTACGAGGAGCTGGCGGCCGGCACCAGCCGGGCGATGCCGATCGCCAAGAGCTACCGGCACCTGCAGGACCAGATCGCCAAGGGCCCGGTCGGCATCACCTCGGACGAGTTGATCGAGAAGTTCGACCTCGTCGAGTACGTCCGGTATGCGAAGATCATCCAGGAGAAATCCGCCCGGTTCGCGAACAGCCGGATCCGGGACGTCCGCTACTCCGTCGACCTGGACCGGCTCCGGGGCGCCGACGGCCAGGAGGTCGACTTGTTCTACCTGGTCGTGCACCTCTACGCCCGGGTCGTCGCGCGCCTGCTCGGCATCGACAAGGTCGCGCTGATCATGCTGTTCCAGTCGCGGGTGTTCGAGGACAAGGACTACTCCGAGGTGATGGGGATGGTCCTCGGCAGCCTCCCGGTGCTCGTGCCGGGGGAGCGGGACACGGTGCGGGAGTTGGACGGGATCATCCCGGACAAGGTCCGCATGATGAACAAGAACAACGTCAGCTTCCTGAACCTGGTCCAGAACGTCCGGTCGATCGTCAAGCACCGGAAAGTCCTCTCGGTGATGGGCAAGACGCTCCGGCCGACGTGCCTGTTGAACTTCGTCGGAAATGTCGAGGACGAATACGACGCGATCTGGGACATGACGCTCGCTCAACTGACCGACGACCAGAGCAAGTTGGACTACGCGGACTGCTACGGTGTGTCGAAAGTCGGCAACGGGCGGCTGGACCTGCTCATCCTGAGCAAGTGGGTCGAGGACCCGGACGACCTCGTCCGAATTCTGGATGACGAAGTCGCGTATCTGACCGGGCGCGTGGACGCCGGGCACTGATTATCGGAGGAGGTTGACCATGGCTGTGATCGAGCTGGACCACGTCACGAAATCGTATAAATCGAGGGGTCGTCGGACGCTCGCCAACGACGACGTGAGCCTGCACGTCGCGGAGGGCGAGGTGTTCGGCCTGTTCGGCCACAACGGCGCGGGCAAGACGACGATCGTGAACCAGTTGCTGGGGCTGCTGAAGCCCGACTCGGGTTCGATCGTCATCGACGGCCAGGACGTCGTGAAGAACCGGAACCTGGGGCGCTACCTGTGCTCGGTGCAGCCCCAGTCCAAGACGCCGCTCGGCGAGCTGACGCCGCGGTCGGTCACCCGCGTCATGGGCCAGCTCCGCGGGGTCGGCCCCGAGGAGGTGGACCGGCGCACCACCGAGCTGTTCGAGAAGCTCGACATCATGCAGTGGGCGGACGTGCAGGGCACCAAGCTCTCCGGCGGCGTCCTGCGCCTCACCGGGTTCTGCATGGCCGCGGTCGCCCCCGGCCGCGCGGTGATCCTGGACGAGCCGACCAACGACGTGGACCCGGTCCGGCGGCGCTACCTGTGGAGCGCGATCCGCGACCTCACGCACGACGGCACCGCCGTCGTCGTGGTCACTCACAGCATCCGCGAGGCGGAGAACACGGTCGACACCATGGCCGTGCTCAACGAGGGCAAGGTCGTCAAGCAGGGCAACGCGCGCCAGATCAGGGCGGAGGCGGCCGGCAACCGGATGAAGCTGGAGGCCGTCGCCAAGGCGACCGAGGACCGGTTCGACAAGCCGGCGTGGGGCGAGGACCTCAAGGTCGCCAACGCGGAGCTGACCCTCACGTTCGAGCGCGAACTCGCCTCCGAGGCTTTGAAGTGGGCCGCCGAGCAGCGCGACCGCGGCCTGCTCGCGGAGTACTCCCTCACCGAAATCACCCTCGAAGACATGTACATCGAACTCGTCGGCAACAGGGGAGCGGTCGAAGGTGTCCAGCGGTAGCAAGCTCAAGTACGTGATCGAACTCCAGGCCCGCAAGCAGGGCAGCTACCTGGTCGTCTTCTCGATCATCATGGTCGTCATCGCGCTCGGCGTGGCGATCGGCTTCTCGTACCTGATGTCGTCGCCGGAGGGCGGCGGCATGCTGTACCTCGCCACCGGCGCGCCGACGATCGTGCTGATCATGACCGCGCTGGTGACCGTGCCGATGCAGAACGCGGGCGCGAAGATGACCGGCTACCTCGACTTCGTGAAGTCGCTGCCGGTGAGCCGCAAGCTGTTCCTGATCGCCGACGTCGGCATCTGGGCCATGGTGACCGTCCCGGCCATCGCGATCTCGGTCTTCGTCGCGCACCTGATCTTCGAGCCCGGCTACGCGATCTCGTGGACGATCATCCCCGCGTTCGTGCTCATGGTGCTGTCCTGCTTCGCCATCGGGTACGGCTACTCGTTCGTCATCCCGGCCGAGCCCGCGATGGCGCTGTCGCAGCTCATCGCGTTCGTGTCGCTGATGTTCTCGCCGATCAACTTCCCGATCGACCGGCTGCCCGGCTGGGTGCAGGCGGTGCACGAGGTGCTGCCGATCTACCACATGGCCGAGGTGATGCGGGCGTCGTTGGCGCACACGACGTTCGAGGCGCAGCCCATCAGCTACATCATCCTCGGCGCGTGGACGGTCGTCGGGTTCTTCGGGGCCGTGCGGTTCCTCGAACGGGCGTGACCCGCGCCCGGACCGGGTGTTGGTCGGCGGCACGGCCACGCGGACGGCGGACGTGGCCGTGTCGTCGTCAGGGCGACCCGGGTGATCCGGTCCACCGCCGGAGACTGGACAGGAGAGGTTGTTCGTGAGCGTCGTGGAAAAGCTCCCGCTCGTGTGCTTCCCGCACGCGGGCGCGGGGATGCTGTACTACAGCAAGTGGAAGTTCGCGTTCGGCGACGGCATCGACGTGCGGATCGCCCGGTACCCGTTGCGGGAGCAGCGGACCACCACGCCCATGCCGGCGTCGCTGCCCCTGCTCGCCCGCGACATCTTCACCGAGATGGTCGACTCGTTCCGGGGCACGTTCGCCATCTGGGGCCACAGCATGGGCAGCGTGATCGGCTACGAGGTCGCCAAGCTCTGCCAGGAGCGCCTGGACAACCCGCCGCTGGTGTTCTTCAGTTCCGGGTCGGCCGCGCCGTGCGACAGCACGTTCAAGGCGGTGGCCGACCTCGACACGCCGGAGGGGTTGAAGCAGGTGCTGCGCGACTACGGCGGGTTGAGCGAGGAGAACTTGGCCGACGCGGACTTCATGAGCTACTTCGCCCCGATCATCGCGGCGGACCTGCGGCTGCTGGGCGGCTACCGGGACACGGCCTTCGAGCCGCTGCGGTGCCCGATCGTGCTGATGGAGGGCCGGGACGACCGGGTCGTCACGGACCAGTGGCAGCGCTACACCGAGCACCCCGTCACGACCACCGAGTTCGACGGGGGGCACTTCTTCGTGGAGGAGCGCAGGCCGGAGATGGCCGCGCTGATGGAGTCGAAGATCCAGCTGCTCTGGCAGCGGAAGGCGGCCTCGGCCAGGTGACGCGGTCCGGGGCGGCGGTGCGCGTCAGGCGTCGTCGTCCCCTGCGCGCCGGTCCGCGAGGGCCGAGGCGACCAGGGCCACCGCCGGGTCGGCGTCGTCGGCCAGCCGGCGCACGGCCTCGCGCGCGGCGGTCCCCGGCAGCTCGACCAACGCCTGGATGAGGCGGATCCGCACCGCGGGCTCGGCGTGCGCGGCGAGCGCGTCCACCAGCGCGGCCGTGACCCGGTCCGCGCACCCGCGGTCCCGGCACAGCGCGGCCAGGGCCTCCGCCGCGTCGACGTCGTTCCTCCCGCGCACGACCATGTCGACGAGGGCCGGCACGGCCGCGGTCACCCCACGTCCGCCCAGCGCCAGGGCCGCGTGCCCGCGCACCGCCGGGTCCGGGTCGGCCAGCGCCTCCACGAGCACCGCGGTCCCCGCCGGCCCCTCGGCCATCCCGGCGATCGCCACCACCGCCCGCCGCCGGACGTCCACGTCCGCCGAGCGCAGCCCGGCGGCCAACGCCGGCCCGCCGTCACCGCCCGACCGGGCGAGCGCCCAGCGCAGCGCGCCCGCGACGTTGGGGTCCTCCTCGGCCAGGACCGCCTCGGCCAGCACCTCCGCGGGCACCGCGCCGCCCTCCGGTCGGGCGAGGGCCGCCTGCTGGCGCCGCGCGGCGCTGGTCGAGGTCAAGCCCTGGAGCAGTTCGACGGTGCGCAGCACGTCCGGCCACCCGGTGGGCGCGGACGCGTCGATCGCGCGGAGCCGTTCGAGCAGCTCCCGGTCCCGCGCCAAGCGCTCCTCCACCCACCGGATGAGGTCGCCGACCAGGGCGGACGGCGTGAACCCCGGATCTTCGAGGGCGCGGCCGACCTGCTTGAGCGAGAGGCCGAGCGACCGCAGGCTCTCCACGTGGAAGATCCGGCGGATGTCCTCGGGGGAGTACTCGCGGTAACCGCCGACGGTCCGCCCGGTCGGCCGCACCAGCCCGAGCGCGTCGTAGTGCCGCAGCATCCGCGTGCTCACGCCCGAGCGACGGGCCACCTCGCCGATCAGCACCCTCGGTCACCGCCCTCCACAGCCCCGCCACCACGCCCACGCCGTCGCGCCCCGGCCGCCTACGCGCCCCGGCCACCCTCCGCCGCCCGGCCATCCTCTCCGACCGGGCCGCTCCCGGCCGCCCGACCGGCCTCCGCCACACCGCCCTCGGCCGCCCGACCGACCTCGGGCCGGCCGCTCCCGGCCGCCGATTCGTCCTCGCCCGATCCGGTGTTCTGCGCCGACCCGGTGTTGTGTGCCGTCCCGGCGCTCTCGGCCGCCCGACCGGCCTCCGCCGGCCGGCCGCCCTCCGCCGCCTGACCGAACTCGGTCGCCGCGCTGCCTTCTGCTGCGCCGCCCTCCGCGGGGTTGGCCTCCGCGGGGCTGGCCTCGGCCGGGCTGCCCTCGGCCGGGCTGCCCTCGGCCGCGCCGGCGTCATCGCCCGACCCGCCGGCGGCGGACGGGCCGAGGGCGACGATCCGCTGCGCCTCGGCGATAGCCGCGTCGAAGCCGGTCTCCGGATCCCGCCGCAGCAACTCGGTGGCCCGCGCGTGCGCCGCCACCTCCGCGTCACGGCTCGCCGCCGCCCGCGCCAGCACCGGCTCGACCACGTCCCCCAGGTCGACCAGCGCCCGGCTCAGGCTCAGCCGCACGTCGTGCCCACCGCGGCCGAGTTGCGTGACCAGCTCGTCGGCCAGGGCCGACCGTCCCTCCTCCGGCACGAGCGCCACCGCGACGCGCCACGCGGTCCGCGCCACGTCGTCGTCCGCGTCCCGCAGCATCCCGCGCGTGATCCACGCCCACGCCCGCCGATCACCGATCTTGGACAACGTGTGCAGCGCCTGGCCGCGTGCCCGCGCCCCCTCGGCGTCCAGCTCACGCCGCAGCCGGGGCAGCACCAGCTCCGGCGGCAGGCGGGTCAGCGCCCAGGACAGCATGTCCCGGACGAAGAAGTCCGGCTCGACCGCGCACCGCCGCACGAGCGGGTCCAGCAGCACCGGGTCGGGGTGCGAGCCGGCCGCCAGGGCCGCCCGGAGCCGGACCGACGCGTCGGCCGCGCCCAGGGCCGCGGCCACCGGGTGCGGTGTCGTGTTCGTCGTGGTCATGGCAACCACCTCCCGAACACCAGTGGACACGTTGTCACCGTGTCAAGGTCAAGCCCGTGACGAGCGCACCCGCCGGCACACCCCGGCGGGGGCGCGTGGGACGATCCCGCGTGCGAGATCCGTCCCGGCGTCCGAGGAGGATGCACCGTGCAGTTCAACGAGGGCGCCGAGCTGGACGCCTCCCAGGTGGTCGACCAGCGCGGCGTGGGCGGTCGGGTGGCGCTGGGCGGCGGCGGGCTCGGGATCGTCGGGCTGATCATCTACCTGGTGCTGTCGCAGCTCGGCGGCGTGCCGGAGCTGCCGGCCGGGTCCGGGTTCGAGGACGTGGGCCGCAACCAGCAGGTGGACACGCAGGCGATCGGCGCCAGGTGCCGGACGGGCGCGGACGCGAACCGGGAGGCGGACTGCCGGGCGCTGGCGATCGTCAACTCGGTGCAGGCGTTCTGGTCGGACGAGTTCGCGCGCTCGGGCCGCACCTACCAGACCGCGAAGACCAACTTCTTCTCCGGCGGCGTGCGCACCCGCTGCGGCAACGCCACGTCCGCGGTCGGCCCGTTCTACTGCCCGGCGGACGCGCAGGTCTACATCGACCTCACCTTCTTCCGGGAGCTGCAGACGAAGTTCGGCGCGACCGGCGGCCCGTTCGTCGAGGCGTACGTGATCGCCCACGAGTACGGCCACCACGTGCAGAACCTCCTGGGCACCAACGACCGCGTGCGCACCCGCCAGGGCCCGACGTCGGACTCGGTGCGGCTCGAACTGCAGGCCGACTGCTACGCGGGCGCGTGGGCCAACCACGCCACCACCACCCCGACCGCGTCGGGCAAGCCGCTGATCACCGACGTCACCCAGGCCGACGTGGACGCGGCCCTGGACGCCGCCGCCCGCATCGGCGACGACTTCATCCAGCGCGAACTCGGCGGCGGCCGGGTGGACACGACCCAGTTCAGCCACGGCTCGTCCGAGCAGCGGCAGAAGTGGTACACCACCGGGCTGCGGACGGGTTCGCCGGCGCAGTGCGACACGTTCGGCACCGACGACCTCGGCTGAACCCCCGACGCGCCGCGCGAACGGGTGAACGGCGCACCCCCGCTTCGCCCGGTGGGCGGTGCCCTCCCGCAGTAGCGTTCCGACCACTCGGTCGGATTGCGGAGCGGACGTGGACGGTTACGGGTTCAACCTCGCGCTGGTCGCCGTGCTGGTGTTGATCAACGCGGTGTTCGCGGGCAGCGAGATGGCGTTGATCTCGCTGCGCGAGGGGCAGTTGCGGGCGCTGGAGCGCGACGGCCGGGCCGGCGCGCGCACGCTGGTCCGGCTGGCCCGCGACCCGAACCGGTTCCTCGCCACGATCCAGGTCGGGATCACGCTGGCGGGCTTCCTCGCGTCGGCGACGGCGGCCGTGTCGCTCGCCGCGCCCGTGGTGCCGCTGCTGGGGTTCCTCGGCCGCGCGGCCGACGCCGTGGCGGTGGCCCTGGTGACGGTCGTGCTGACGTTCGTGACCCTGGTGTTCGGCGAGCTGGCCCCGAAGCGGCTGGCGATGCAGTACTCGCTGCGGTGGGCGTTGCTGGTGGCGCGCCCGCTGGACCTGCTCTCGACGGTGTCCCGGCCGGTGGTGTGGCTGCTGAGCGCGTCCACGAACGTGGTGGTGCGGCTGTTCGGCGGCACGCCGGAGGCCGACCCCGAGCAGATGTCCCCGGAGGAGCTGCGCGAGCTGGTGTCGGGGCAGCGCGGCCTGAACCCGGAGCAGCGCCTGATCATCACCGGGGCGCTGGAGATCCACGAGCGCCGGTTGCGCGAGGTGCTGGTGCCCCGGCGGGCGGTGGTGACGCTGGCCGCCGAGACCGGCACCGCCGAGGCGCGGGCGCGGCTCGCCGCCTCGGGTCACTCCCGCGCGCCGGTCGCGCGCGGCGGGCACCTGGACGACGTGGTCGGCGTCGTCCACCTGCGCGACCTGCTGGACGACGACGGCGGCGACGTGATGCGGGCGGTGCGGCCCGCCGTGGTGTTCCCGGACACGGTCCGGGTGTCGGACGCGCTGCGCCGGTTCAAGGCCGAGCGCGAGCAGATGGCGCTGGTGGTGGACGAGCACGGCGCGGTCGCGGGCATCGTCACGCTGGAGGACCTGCTGGAGGAGATCGTCGGCGAGATCTACGACGAGACCGACCGCGACGTGCTGGGCGTCCGCGTCGCCGAGGACGGCTCGCTGGTGCTGCCCGGGTCGTTCCCGGTGCACGACCTGGTGGACATCGGGGTGGAGTTGACCGACGCGCCCGCGGGCGACTACGCCACGGTCGCCGGCCTGGTCCTGGTGCTCCTGGGGAACATCCCGGACCGGCCGGGCGACCGGGTGACCGTGTCGGGGTGGACGGTCGAGGTGCTCGCGGTCGAGCGCCACGCGATCACCGAGGTGCGGCTGCGGCGCGGCTCAGGGCAGGGGCAGGTCGGGCGGGATCTGGAGGGCGACGGTGATCAGGGAGTGGACCCGGGTGGCGACGGCGGCCAGTAGACCGTGCACCTCCGGCGACGCGTTCTCGGCGGCGACCTGGAGCACGCGCAGGTCCTCGTCGATGCGGTCCAGGATCGGGCCGATGTCGGTCTGCCGGCTGGTGAGGGCCGTCACGATCTCGTCCAGGGGAACTCCGTGGACCTCCAGGCGTTGGATGAGGTGGATCCGCTCGACGTCGGCCGGGTGGTAGAGCCGGTAGTTGCTCGCCGTCCGCTTGGCGGGGGTGAGCAGGCCGAGGCTCGTGTAGTAGTCGACGGTGCGGGGGCTGACCTGGGCGCGAGCGGCGAGTTCGCCGATCTTGAGCAGGACGTCCGTCACGCGGTCTCACCTCCGTGTCACTCACCGTAAACCCTACAGTGCCACGTGCTAGTGTGAAGTATGCCTGATGGTGCCGACACAGAACCCTGTAGTAGTCGGCCGGGTGGGACCCGGCTGATCACCGATCCGTCGTTCGTGGCGGGTGCGCCGTGTTGATCTTCACCGGTGTGCTCGCGATCGTGGCCCTCACCGCGGCCACGGGGTACTTCGTGGCCCAGGAGTTCGCCTACATGGCGGTGGACCGGGGCCGGCTGCGGCAGATGGCCGAGAGCGGCGACAAGGCCGCCGGCCGGGCCTACCGGGTCACGCAGAAGCTGTCCTTCATGCTCTCCGGCGCGCAGTTCGGGATCACCGTGACCGCGCTGCTGGCCGGTTACGTCGCCGAACCCCTGCTGGGCTCCGGGCTCGCGGGCCTGCTCGGGCTGACGGGCCTGTCGCCCGCCGTGGCGGTGTCGCTGTCGATGGTCGTGGCGCTGGTGTTCGCCACGGTGGTGCAGATGGTGCTGGGCGAGCTGCTGCCCAAGAACTTCGCCATCGCCCGCCCGGAACCGCTGGCCAAGGCGCTGAGCGCGTCCACCCTGGCCTACCTGAAGGTGGCCGGTCCGGTGATCCGGCTGTTCGACGCGGCGGCCAACCGGCTGCTGCGCGCGGTCGGGATCGAGCCGGTCGAGGAGCTGCCGCAGGGCGCCACGCCCGAGGACCTCAAGCAGATCATCGGCGACGCGAGCAGCCAGGGTCACCTGGACCCGGAGCTGTCGCACCTGCTGGAACGCGGCCTGGGCTTCCGCGAGCTGGTCGCCGAGCAGGCCATGACGCCGCGCGTGGCGGTGCGGGCGGTGCGCGCCGACGAGCCCGCCGCCCGGGTGGTCGAGCTGCTGGACACCGGCCACTCGCGGTTCCCGGTGTTCGGCGAGCACCTGGACGACCTGCGCGGCGTGGTCGGGCTGGCCGAGGTGTTGACCGTGCCGCCGGAGGACCGCGCGACCACCCCGATCGGGGACATCGCGTCACCCGCCCTGGTGGTGCCCTCGACGCTGCCGCTGCCCGCCGTGCTGGAACGGCTGCGCGCCGAGCGCCGCCAGCTCGCCTGCGTGGTGGACGAGTTCGGCGGGTTCGCCGGCGTGGTGTCGCTGGAGGACCTGGCCGAGGAGCTGGTCGGCGAGATCCGGGACGAGGACGACCTGGACGAGGCCGGCATCGAACCGCTCGGCGAGGGCACGTGGCTCGTGCCCGGCCGGACGCGGGTGGACGAGGTCGCCGACCGCACCGGCGTGGAGCTGCCCGCCGACGACAGCTACGACACCGTGTCCGGCCTGGTGCTGCACCGGCTGGGCCGCACCGCCCGGGTGGACGACGAAGTGGAGTTCGACGGGGTGTCGGTGCGGGTGGCCGCGGTGGCCCGCAACGTGCCTGCCAGCGTCGTCATCGCGACCGTCGCGGCCGAACGGGAGGGTGTCCGATGAGCACCGCCTGGTCGCTCTCGCTGTCGCTGGTCCTGCTGGTGCTCAACGCGTTCTTCGTGGCCGCGGAGTTCGCCCTCATCGCCGCGAAGCGGCACCGCCTGGAGCAGGCCGCCGAGACCAGCCGCGCCGCCCGCGCGGCCGTGGCGGGCGTCCGCGAGCTGTCGCTGATGCTCGCCGGCGCCCAGCTCGGCATCACCCTGTGCACCCTGGGCCTGGGCGCGTTGGCCAAGCCCGCCGTGGCCGACCTGTTCGACCCGGTGCTGCGCCTGCTCGGCCTGCCGGACGGGGTGGCGTACGGCGTCGCGTTCACGCTCAGCCTGGTGCTGGTGGTGTTCCTGCACATGGTGGTCGGCGAGATGGCGCCGAAGTCGTGGGCGATCTCGCACCCCGAGCGCTCGGCGCTGCTGCTGGCGCTGCCGTTCCGCGCGTTCGCGCACTCCGTCCGCTGGCTGCTCACCGCGCTGAACCAGACCACGAACCGCCTGCTGCGGCTGATGAAGGTCGAGCCGCAGGACGAGCTGGCGCAGGCGCACCGGCCGGAGGACCTGCGGATGCTGGTCCGCCAGTCCGCCGAGCACGGCCTGATCCCCGAGGGGCAGCAGCGCCTGCTCACGCGGATGCTGCAACTGCGCAACACGACCGTGGCGCAGGTGATGGTGCCCATCGACCGGGCGGTCAGCGTCACCGAGCACACCGGCGCGCCGGCGATCGAGCGGCGCAGCCGCGAGTCCGGGCGCTCCCGCTTCCCGGTGATGGACCGGCACGGCCGCTACGTCGGGTTGGTGCACATCCGGGAAGCCGTGCGCGCCACGGCGACCGGCGCGCCGGTCAAGGCGCGCGAGCTGATGACCGCACCGCTCACCCTGCCCGCCGCGCTGCCCGTGGCCCAGGCGGTGACCGCGATGCGCGCCGACCGGGCGCAGTTGGCGTTGGTCGCCGACCGGGACGACCGGGTGGTCGGCATCGCCGCGCTGGAAGACCTCCTCGAAGAGCTGATCGGCGACTTCGAGGACGAGACCGACACCCCGCTCCGCACCACCTGAAAACACCACCCTCCCGGAGGAAGAAACCCGATGTTCAAACGGATGCTCAGTGCTTTCGGTGTCGGCGGGCCGTCCGTCGACACCGTCCTGGACAGCCCGTACGCCACGCCCGGCCAGGTCGTGACCGGCCAGGTGCGCGTGCAGGGCGGCAGTGCCGACGCCCACATCGACCAGATCGTGCTCTCGCTGGTGACGCGGGTGGAGGTCGAGCACGGCGACCACGAGTTCGCCGGCGTCTCGGAGTTCCTGCGCGTCCCGGTCGCGCAGGGCGTGCGGGTCGCGCCGAACCAGCCGGTGACCGTGCCGTTCCAGCTCCCGGTCCCGTGGGAGACCCCCATCACGGCGGTGGGCGGGCAGCAGCTGCCCGGCATGACCGTGGGGGTGCGGACCGAGCTGGTGATCTCCGGCGCCCCGGACAAGGGCGACCTCGACCCGCTGCTGGTGGGCCCGCTGCCCTCGCAGGACCGGGTGCTGGAGGCGTTCGGGCAGCTGGGCTTCCAGTTCCGCTCGGCGGACGTCGAGGCGGGCCGGATCCACGGCGTGAACCAGGAGTTGGGCTTCTACCAGGAGATCGAGTTCTTCCCGCCCGGCCAGTACGCGGGTCGGATCAACCAGGTCGAGCTGACCTTCGTGACCAACCCGCACGAGTTGGTGGTGGTGCTGGAGGCGGACAAGCGCGGGGGGATGTTCTCCTCCGGCGGCGACGCCTTCGGCCGGTTCCACGTGTCGCACCAGGACGCGATGCACACCGACTGGGCCGGCGCGATCAACCAGTGGCTGGCGCAGGTCGCCGAGCGCGGCGGCCACTCCGCGTTCGGCGGCCACGGGGCGGGCTACCCGCAGCACGGCAACCCGGCCTTCGGCGGCCAGCCCGCCTACGGTCAGCCCGGCTACGGCCACCAGCCCGGCTACGGCCAGCCGGGTTACGGGCACCACGGCGGCCACTACGACGACCACCACCACGGGCACCACCGCGGTCCCGGCATGGGCGGTGTCGTGGCGGGCGCGGCGGCCGGCGTGGTCGGCGGCATGATCCTGGGCGAGGTCGTGGAAGAGGTCTTCGAGGACGACGGCGGCGGCGAGGACTTCGCGTTCGAGGAGTGACCGGCGGTCCCGAGTGGACGGGGCGTGGCGGGACCTCCTGCCACGCCCCGTCCCGTTCGCCCGCCTGCTCGCGCCGCCGACGGCCGGCCGCGTCAGCCGACCAGTGGCGCGACGACCACGTAGTCGATGTCCGGCGCGTACTTCGAGCGCAGCCCGAACCGGTCGGCCGCCGCGCCCTCCGGCCTCCGCGCCGTGATCGTGAGGCGGTTCGCCCCGGCCACCAGGTCCACCGGCACCGCGAGGTCGCGGAACTGGTTGCGGTGGAAGGTGTTCGGGAACGCGACCCGGTGCACCCGCCCGTTGACCGAGATGTCCGCGTACCGCGTCACCGGGTCGGGGTTGTAGTGCGTCGGGACGGACTCCTCGGCGTTGGCGTAGCGGAACACGAGCACGTGCGTGCCGGTCCGCTCGGCCGGCACATCCAGGACCAGCGCGTTCGCCGGCCCGTCGCCGACGTTCGTCGCGACCCGCCCGGACGCGAACGGGCGGTCGTCGAACGTCGCCGCCCCGGTGACCCGCCCGCTCTCCGCCGCCACCTGCACCGCCCCCGCCGCGTCGGCCGGGCCGATGCGGACCCGGTCGAGGAGCAGGGTGCCGTCGTCGCCGGTCACGGTCAGCCGGTTGACGCCGGCGGAGAGGAACAGGCGCGCGGTGTCGCCGCCGGGGTCGGGGCCGACGGTGAGGCCCTCGACGGTGTGGCCGTTGAGCGCCACGTCCGCCCGACCGCCGCCGAGGTGGTCGAAGCACACCGTCGCGTACCCGTCGCGGCCGCCGTGCACCCAGAACGTGGCCGAACCACCGCGCGGCACGGCGACGACCCCGGGGCCGGACGCCCGCTCGACGCCGTAGCGCGGCTCGGCGGAGCGCAGGTCGGCGTACTCGGCCTCGTAGGACGTCCAGCCGTCCGGGTCGACCGACGCGAGGTCGATCCGGTCGACGGTCACGTCACCGCGCGTCGAGCCGAGCAACGGATCGGACGCGGCCAGCGTGATGACGTGCGCGCCCGCGCTCAACCGCACGCGGGTGTCGGTGCGCTCCCACACCGCCCACCCGTACGACACCGGCAGAAGCAGCTCCCGGGGCTGCCCGCCGTCCACGCGCAGGAACACGTTGGTCGGTCCCCGCTCCGCGACGTTCGCGTCCTTGTGGTGGCTGCTGGAGTACACGGCGACGTCGTAGACGCCGGTCTCCGGCACCTCCACGGCGAACGAGAGCACGACCTCGGAACCGGTGCGCAGCCCGCCGACGTGGTGCAGGTTCGAGGTGGCGAACCGGTCCACGGCGTCCGGGCTGCCCTCGGGGCCGTTGAGGCTCCACCCGTCGCCGGTGTGCGCGGCGTCCTCGGCCTCGTACGTCCGCCGCCACCGCGTGCTCGCGCCGGCGGTCGGGCCGCGGCCGGCCGGGCTGACGATCACCTGGTAGGCCGACATCGGGTCCAGGTCGGTGAACGGCAGCACCAGGCCGTCGTCGCCGACGTCGCGCACGGCGTCGAGCAGGGGCCGCGGCGCGGGGGAGTCGCCGAGCTGCCCGGTCCACGCGATCTCCTCCACGGTGACGTGCACACGATCGCCGAACACGGCCCGGTCGACGTTGGCGAACCGCACGTCCGCCGCACCGCCCGCGCCGCCGAAGAGGAGGCGGGCCTGCCTCTTGTCGCGGTCGAGCGCGGCCACGCCGTGAAGGGCGGGGTGCGGAGGGGTCACCAGGACCGTGTCGCCGCTCATCCGGCCGTAGGCGTTGAACAGCCACCACTGGCCGTTGGGCTTGTTCGCCTCGGCCACGCTGTCGTTGAGGTTGCCGTCGATGTTCCAGTACGCCAGGTCCCCGTCCACCTTGGACTCCTCCAGCGCGGCGATCCACTGGACCATCCGGCCGGGCACCGAGAGGTGGTAGCGGAAGGCGTACTCGTTGATGTTGACCGGCAGCGGGCCGATGCCCAGCTCCCGCTCCCACGAGCGGTACCGGGCGACGCCCTCGCGCACCTCGTCCGGCGACCGCATCGCGTGCCAGGTGATCACGTCCGGCAGGCAGTCGTTCGCCGCGCAGTGCTCCAGGAAACCCCGGACCTGGTCGTAGAGCACGCTGGTGTTGGGGCCGGCGATGCGGGCGCGCGGGTCGAGCGCCTTGATCAGGCGGTGGAGCAGTTCCCACTCCTCGAAGAACGCCCGCGGGTCGTCCAGCCAGCTCACCCCGTCGTAGCCGTGCTCGCCCGCGCCGTGGAAGTTGCCCTCCGGCTCGTTGAACGGCACGTAGACGATGTGGTCGCGGTACGGCGACGCCACCACCTGCCGGACCTGGGCCTCCACCTTGGCCCGGTAGTCGTCCCGACCGGCCGGGCCGGGCTGCCGCCGGTACGGGAAGCCGCGGTAGATGTCGGTCAGGTAGACGTAGACGTCGCGTCCGCCGTTGGCCACGAACGGCCCGACGACCTCCAGCGCGTCCGCGCCGGGGTGCTGCGGGCCGTCCTGCGCCTTGGTCGACAGGGTCCTGGGATGGAAGCCCGCGAGCACGGCGTCGCTGGGCACTCCGGGGCCGTAGACCCCGTAGAGGGAACCGGCGGCGCCGCCGTGGAAGGGGCCGGTCCCGACGCCGAGGTCGACGGTCAGGGTGTCGCGGGGAGTCCGCCGTTGGACCATGGGTGCTCCGGACGCCGTGGGGACAGTTCTCGAACCGGTTCGACAACGCGGACGGTACGGGGACTCGATCTCCCGGCGCAATGCCGCCAGCGCGCTCCGAACCGGTTCGCCCCTACCGGCGGCGGGCGCCCGTGCTGGACCGCAGCGAGATCACCGGTCGCAGCAGCGCGTGGCGGTGCGGCGCGTCGGGGTTGGCGATGCGCTCGACCAGCAGGTCCACGGCGAGCCGGGCCATCTCCTCGGCGGGCAGGTCGGCGGCGGTCAGCGGGGGGTGGAAGCCCTCCGCCAGGCGGCTCGCGATGACGCCGGTGACCGAGAAGTCGCCCGGCACGTCCAGGCCCTCGTGGCGCAGGGCACGCTGGAGGCCGGGCAGCGCCGCCTCGTTGATCGTCACCGCCGCGGTCACCTCCGGCCACCGGCGGCGGATGTCCTCGAAGCACGCCACCCCGGCCGCGGGCTCGTCGGCGCAACACACCGCGTGCGCGGTCAGCCCGCGCTGCCCGGCCGCGGCGAGGAAGCCGCTGGAGGAGCGCAGGGCGGGCCCGTACCCGGCGGCGACCAGCTCGTCGGACCGGTTGATCAGCACGACGTCGCGGTGCCCGAGGTCGGCGAGGTGGTGCACGCAGCGGCTGATCAGCTCCGCGTAGTCCACGTCCACCCAGGACGACGCGCCCGGGTGCTCGACGTGGCCGATCGTGACGAACGGCAGCGCCTCCTGCTCCAGCCGCGCCACGCGCGGGTCGTCCAGGAGGATCTCCATCAGGATCACGCCGTCCACCCGGCGGCCGGTGACCACGCGCTCGAACGACCGGTCGTGGTCGCCGCCGCTGGGCGACAGCAGCACGTCGAGGTCGTGCGCGGCCGCCGCCTCCACGACCCCGGCGACGAAGGTGAGCTGCACGTCGGTCAGCCGCCTGCTCGCGGGCGGTATCACCAGGCTCACGGTGCGGGTGCGCCCCTCGGCCAGCGCCCGCGCGGTGGCGTTGGGCCGGTAGCCCAGCTCGGCGATCACGTCGTTGATGCGCTGCGCGGTCGCGGCCGACACCGGGCGCTTCCCGCTGAGCGCGTAGGACACCGTGCTGCGGGACACGCCGGCCCGCTTGGCGATCTCGCCGATGTTCATGCCCGCTCCGTCCAACCGGTTCGACAGGCCACTGATGGTAGGCCAACGAGGTCTTGTGCGATTTGTGACGTGCCGCTACTTTGGCGCAACATCGCGCTAGTCGAACCGGTTCGATGCCGGTTCGACAGGTCGCCCGCGCCACCTGGGAAGGACCACCTCATGACGCGCTCCACCGCCCGCCGCCGCGTGACCGCCGCCCTGGCCGCGGTGGGGCTGTCGCTGACCGCGTGCTCCCCGGCCGGGGACGCCACCGGGGGCGGTTCGGGTCCGTTCGCGGTGTGGGACCCGTACCCGCAGTTCGACGGCGGCTCGGCGTGGGCGCGCGTGATCGCGGAGTGCGGCGCGAAGGCCGGCGTGGAGGTGGAGCGGCAGGCGTACGACACGTCCGACCTGACCGGCAAGGTGCTGCTCGCCGCGCAGCAGGGCGCCGCACCGGACGTGCTGGTCGTGGACAACCCGGTGGTCTCCACGCTCGCCGAGGGCGGCGTGCTGAAGGCCAACGAGGACTCCGGCCTGGACGCGTCCCAGGCGTCGCCGAACCTGGTGGCCGCCGGTCGGGTCGGCGACAAGACCTACGGCGTGCCGATCGGCGCGAACACCCTGGCCCTCTACTACAACAAGGCCGTGCTGGCGCGGGCGGGCGTCGACCCCGCCTCGCTCACGAGCTGGGCGGCGCTGGACGCGGCGCTGGCCCGGGTGGCGGGCGCGGGCGGCAAGGGCATCACGTTCTCCGCCATCGGCACCGAGGAGGGCTCCTTCCAGTTCCTGCCGTGGTTCTGGGGAGCCGGCGCGGAGCTGACCGACCTGTCCTCCGCCGAGGCCGTCGCGGCGGTCGGGCTGTGGAAGTCCTGGTTGGACCGGGGGTACGCGCCGAACTCGGTCGTCGGCAACACCCAGACGACGAGCTGGCAGGAGTTCGCCACCGGGGAGTACGCGTTCGCGGAGAACGGCACCTGGCAGCTCGGCAACGCCGCGCGGCTGGGCTTCGAGTACGGCGTCGTCCCGATCCCCGCCCGCGACGGCGGCGTCGCGCCCGCGCCGACCGGCGGCGAGTTCGTCACCGTGCCCGCGCGGGGTGGGGCGGACCGCGAGGCGACCGCCGCGAAGATCGCGAACTGCCTGGTCGGCGCCGACACCGTGCTGGCCACCGACACCGCGCTGACCTACGTGTCCGCGATCCCCGCCGTGCAGCGGCAGCAGGTCGAGGCCGAGCCGGGGTTGCGGGTGTGGGTGGACGCCGTGGGCTCGGCGAAGGGCCGGACCGGGGACGGCCTCGGCACCCGCTACCCGCGGATCTCCCAGCCGCTGTGGACGGCGGTGCAGGCGGTGCTCACCGGGGCGAAGCCGGCCGCGGACGCGCTGCGGGACGCCCAGAGCGCCGCGGCGTCGGCGAAGTAGCGCCGTGCACCGCCGCACCCTCCTCGGCTGGGCGTTCCTCGCCCCGCTCGTCGCCTACCTCGTGCTGTGCTACGGCTACCCGCTGGTGACCACGGTCGACCTGAGCCTCCGCGACCACACCGTCCGCACCTTCGTGCACGGGGGCGCGCCGGTGGTCGGACTGGCCAACTACGCCGCCGTGTTCGCCGATCCCGTCTTCCGCGTGGCCCTGCTCAACACCGTCGTGTTCACCGCCGCGTCGCTGTTCTTCCAGTACGCCATCGGGTTGGCGATGGCGGTGTTCTTCGCCCGCGGCTTCCGGCTGTCGGCCACCCTCCGCGCGTTGTTCCTGGTGCCGTGGCTGCTGCCGCTGATCGTGTCGGCGTCCACGTGGGCGTGGATGTTCAACAGCGAGTCCGGGATCGTGAACGCGGCCCTGGCCGCCGTCGGCCTCGACCGGGTGAACTGGCTGACCTCGCCGGACTGGTCGCTGGTGTCGGTGATCGTCGCCAACACCTGGATCGGCGTGCCGTTCAACCTCGTCCTGCTCTACAGCGGGCTGCGGAACATCCCCGCCGAGGTGCACGAGGCGTCGGCGCTGGACGGCGCGAACCCGTGGCAGGCGTTCCGGCACGTCACCTTCCCGATGCTGCGGCCGGTCTCCGCGGTCACCCTGCTGCTCGGCCTGGTCTACACCCTGAAGGTGTTCGACCTCGTCTGGATCATGACGCGCGGCGGCCCGAGCGGGTCGTCCACCACGCTCGCCACCTGGTCCTACGAGCTGGGCTTCGGCAACCTGCTGCCCCGCTTCGGGCCCAGCTCGGCGGTCGGCAACCTGCTCATCCTGCTCGCCGTGGCCGCGGGCCTGGTGTACGTGCGCGCCCAACGCCACCAGGAGGCGTCGTGACCCGCTCGTGGTGGCGCACCGCCACCGGGCTGCTGCTCACCGCCGTGATGCTGTTCCCGGTCTACTGGATGGTCGCGGTCTCCCTGACCCCGCCGGGCGCGATGCGCAAGTCGCCGCCGGACCTGTTCCCGCGCGACCCGACGTTCGACGGGTACGCGCGCGTCCTGGACGAGCAACTGCCCTACTTCGCGACCAGCCTGCTGGTCGGGCTCGGCGCCGCGGCCCTGACCTTGGCGGTGGCCGCGCCGGCGGCGTACTCGCTGGCGAAGCTGCGCCCGCGCGGCCGGGGAGCGCTGACGTTCGCGCTGCTGGTCGCGCAGATGATCCCCGGCGCCGTCATGGCGCTGGGGCTGTACGGCATCTACGTCAGGCTCGGCATCACCAACACCCTGTGGGGCCTGGTGGTCGCCGACTCCACGATCGCGGTGCCGTTCGCCGTGCTGGTCCTGACGGCGTTCCTGGCCGCCGTGCCGGACGAGGTGGTGCAGGCGGCGCGGGTCGACGGCGCGGGCGCGTTCCGCACGTTCCGGTCCGTGGTGCTGCCCGCGAGCCGCAACGGGGTGATCACCGCCGGGCTGTTCGCGTTCCTGTGGGCGTGGTCGGACTTCGTGTTCGCCGCGACGCTCGACAGCGGCGGCCCGCTGCAACCGCTGACCCTGGGCATCTACCGCTACATCGGCAACAACAACCAGGAGTGGAACGCGATCATGGCCACCGCCGTGGTCGCCTCCGTGCCCGCCACCGCGCTGCTCGTGCTGGCCCAGCGCTTCGTCGCGGCGGGCGTCACGTCGGGCGCCGTCAAGGACTGATTCGGGAGGACTGCTGTGGACGACTTCTCGGTGCGCGAGATCCCGTTCAGCCACCCGGGGGCGTGGTTCGGCGTGTCCGCGGTCGTGGGGCTCGCCGCCTACGCCGACGACCTGCACCTCGTGTCCCACCGCAACGGCATGCACGCGGTGCTGTCCCTCGTGCCGGTGCTCGCCGGGGCACGGGTGACCGCCGAGGTGACCGCGAACCCCGCGGTGCTCACCTGGACCGCCGGCCGCGGCGCGGTCGAGGCGGCGTTCGAGTCGCCCACCGCGCTCCGGATCTCCGGTCACGGCCTCGGCCTGCGCATCGCCGCGGCGGACGACACCCTGACCCCCTTCACCGGCACGTTCCTCTTCCACGACCCCGTCACGTCGGCGTACGTCTTCACCTCCTACGAGACGGGCCACCGCTACCGGGTGACCGTGCCGGCCGGGCACGCGGACGTGGTCGGCGCGGGCGCGCTCGGCACGGCGGAACGGGCGGTCGTCGTCGGCGGTGACGGCGGCCCGTGGGAGGTGGCGGTGGAGGAGATGACGACCACGCGCGCCCGGTTCGCCGCCACCGCGACGTTCGCCGAGGTGGTGGCGGCCTCGCGGCGGTCGTTCGAGCGGTTCGCGGACGACGTCGCGCCCTGGCGGGGCGACCGCACCCCGGCCGCCGGACTCGCGTGCTACGTGCTGTGGTCGGCGACGGTGAGCCCGGCCGGCTTCCTGCGCCGCCCCGCCGTGCTGATGTCGAAGAACTGGATGGACAAGGTCTGGAGCTGGGACCACTGCTTCAACGCGCTCGCCCTCGCGCCGGGCGCGCCCGGTCTGGCGTGGGACCAGCTCCAGGTGGTGTTCGACCACCAGACCGCGGAAGGCGCGCTGCCGGACTCCGTCACGCACGCCGAGGTGCTGCACAACTTCGTCAAACCACCCGTGCACGGCTGGGCGGTGACCAGGCTGCGGTCGCGGCTGCCGGGCGGCATCCCGGCCGCCGAACTGCCCGGTCTGTACCGGCGGCTGGCGGCGTGGACGACGTTCTGGCTCGACCACCGCCGCGTGCCCGGCGAGCCGCTGCCGCACTACGAGCACGGCAACGACAGCGGGTGGGACAACGCGACCGTCTTCGACGGGCGGCGGCTCGTCCAGTCCGCCGACCTCGCGGCGTTCCTGGTCGCGCAGCTGACCGAGCTGTCCACGATGGCCCGCGAACTCGGGGACCCGACCGCCGCGGCGCACTGGGACCGGGAAGCCGCGACGGTGCTGGACGCGATGCTGACCCGGCTGTGGGACGGGACGGCGTTCACCAGCCGTGCCGTGGACGGCGCCACGCGCACCACGGCGAGCCTGCTCGACCTCGTGCCCGTCGTCCTCGGCGCGACCCTGCCGCCGGACGTGCACGCGAAGCTCGCCGAGGGCGTCGCCCGGCACCTGACCGCCGTCGGCCCGGCCACCGAACGGCCCGACTCGCCGCACTACGAGGCCGACGGCTACTGGCGCGGCCCGGTGTGGGCGCCGTCCACCGTGCTCGTCGAGGACGGCCTGCGCCGAGGGGGAGCGGTCGAGCTGGCCGACGAGATCAGCGCCCGCTTCCGCGCGGTGTGCGAGAAGAGCGGGTTCGCGGAGAACTTCGACGCGCTCACCGGCGAAGGGCTGCGGGACCGCGCGTACACCTGGACCGCCGCCGCCTACCTGCTGCTCGCCGGCGACGCCGAGGCCCGGCTGGCCGGCACGCGGTGAGGGGGGTCCCACAGGGGCGCGGGGTGGCGCCCCCCCCCCCCTGCCCGGGGGGGGTCGCTCACAGTGTCTGTCTGTGTCTT